>CAMASI010000007.1 GCA_945861065.1 Klebsiella pneumoniae
CGACCCGACGTGGCCGTGAGCCGCACCGCCGTCGCGTGAATTCCCGACGTGTAGGCCACCTCCGCGAGCCCGTTGATGTCGGTGCGCACCGTGGCGGGCATCGTTCCGCCGCCGTGTTCGACCAGCAACAGCACGTCCACGTTGGGAACGGGAAGTCCGAGTGCGTCCACGCTCGCGACCAACACCGGCATCTCCCCGACCCCGTCGTTGCGAACCACGGGCCGCCCCGCCACCAAAACCACATGGCGAAGCGGATTGGCCGACGCTGGCGTACGCACGCGACAGCGCACCTGGACGGTAGAACCGACGACGGGCTGGAAGGTCGCCGTATACGCCCCTCCGCCCGCATCTCGCACCGCGCCCACCAACGTGGCGCCAGCGGCGGCACATTCGACCTTGCGCCCGGCAAGCCCGAGGCCCGCTGCATCCAACGCCTTGATCGCCAGTTCGACTTTGCCCGAAGACGTGTCGGCCGTCAGCTCCAACTTCGCGGGCCGCGCGGGCACCACCATAGTTTCCATGACAACGCCGGGCGCGTCCGCGACCAGCCGGGCCGTGAACTTGACCGGCGTATTGGCCGTGACCGCAGCGGGAATCCATTCGGCTTCGAACAGCCCATCGGACTTGGCTGCGACTGGGCCCACCGTGCCCGACGAGGCCTCGATCAGCACGGTGGCTTTGCCATCGGGTTTGCCGTCGGGCCCAACGTGTTTCACCGACAGAACGAACGGGTGTCCAGGGTCTCCAGCGACTTGTTTAGGCAACGGAAGAAAACCCAACGGCGGGTTTGAGACGCCGAACTGGAGCGGGTAAGGCTCCTCTTTCGCCGTCCCTCCCTGAACTCGGATCAACGTGGCGCTGGGCACCCCAGGCGGGATCTCCACCCGAATCGTCGCGCCTTTCGGACCCCCAAGCGCCGGACCGAAGTCTCGATCGCCTATGCGAACCACCAGGGCTTCGTCGGCCGCAGCAGGAATTTGCAACTCACGTTGCACGGCCACGGGCACGCCTACGAACGCAGACGCAGGCCCGGTTCCCGAAGCGTCGCGAACGCCGATCACGGCGACATACGGGTCCACGACCTTCGCCGTCGTGTACAAACCCCGGTGCGTGCCTGCGCCCAACGCGACCACCGGTGTGACCGTGCCGGTTCCGGTTTCGATTCGGACAGCGCCCGTGCCGTCTGCACCGGTCACCTGCACCGAAGCCGTCATCCGCTGCCCAACCGTGACGAAGTCCGGCACCAGTTTGACCACCAACGCGTCCGGGAAAGGGGCCAGCACCGGCACCATATAGGACGAGTTGACGAGCCGTTTGTCCGGCGTGCGCCCATTGATCGCCACGTTGACGTCTTGTGCGACAGACAGGTGCGGCGGCACGAATACGAAGGCGTACAAGCCAGGGCCGACCTCCTTCCACCCGCTCGCCGTTCCCCGGCTGGCACGGGAGGTGACCCGAAGGTCCACGATGGGCTTGCCTGTCGTGTCCAACGCGATCAGAACCACGTCCAAGGCGCGCGCGTCGCCCACCGCCTCGCTGACGGAGAGAATCTCGACCAGCCCGTCGTCGGGAAGGGGAGCAGCAACCGCGAGCCCCAGTAGCGTCCACAACAATCGCACCTCCGATGGCGCGTTCTACCCGAACAGAACCCTCCGATGACGGGGATTGACCGTCAATCCACGAGCCGGGCACGAAAGCGCTGTTCCGGCAACGGCAGATCTTTGCAAATGTGGCCGTTCACACGACGCGATCCGTCGTCCGAAAGCACCCACCACCGATCTTTAGAATCCCGGACAAGGGCCTCCGGGACGAGATCTCCGGACAGGTCCTTCACCTTGCGGATCGGCGTTCCCGGCTTCCAGGACCACAACGCAGAGTAGACGCCTGCATCCGCGGGGGCGCCGGAAAGCAACAGGAATCCGTCGCCATCTGCGACGACGTCGCGGATCCCTCGTCCCTCCAGGTCAATCGGGTGCAATTCCGCCGGGCGAAGCGTCGGCAACTCGGCCAAGAGTGCGAGGGGACCATCCATCGGGCTGCGCAAACCCAACCACCAGGTGCCGTCGGCGCCCATCGCAGCGCCCTCCAGATTCAAACCGCCCGCTTTGGGCGCCCGTTGTTCGACTTCGGGGCCGAGCACCGCCCATTCCGGCGCCGTACGAAGTCGGTCGAGCAAGTCGGACAGATCGGCGCCCACTGCGAAATCCACGCCGCCCTCACGTGCCGTCAACGTCGTCGAAACACGACGTTGTCGCGACGGCGCAGGATCCGCATCCCGGTCCCGGCCCAGCGAGCCTACCCACCACGTTTCCGGGCCCGACACCACGACCGCCTCGATGTCGCGCTCCCCAGGTTGGGGGAAAACGGTGTCCAAATCAAAGGTTTGAACAGGCGGTCCGGGTTTGGCCGGGTCGTACACCCTGAGCACATCGTCTTCGTCGGAAGCGACGACCCACAAGGATCCCACACGAACAGCCGCCGAGGCGTCGCACATACCCTCAAACACGCTGTCGTCTGCGTTGGCTTTGCGGCAACCCGCTGCCCACAGGAGAAGGCACGCCCACATCAGCGGGACGCCGCATTCGCGGGTTCAAGTCCCGCAGACTCTTCTTCGATTCGTTTGATCCGATCCCGCAGCTCAGCCGCGCGTTCGAAATCCAACCGGGCTGCCGCTTCACGCATGTCCCGCCTCAGACGCAACAACACGGCCGGCAACTGGTCCGGCGCGATGCCGTCAACCGCGCGTTTCGGCGCCTCGATGGGCACATCCACGTAGTCACCCAAGCCCGAGCTTCCCATGGAATCGTCGATCGCCCGAACAATCGTCCGCGGAACGATGCCATGCTGCTCGTTGTAGGCCTGCTGGGTGGCACGTCGTCGGGCGGTCTCGTCCATCGCGGCCATCATGCTGCCCGTGTGGCGGTCGGCGTACAGAATGACCCTTCCGTTGACGTTGCGCGCGGCCCTGCCCATCGTTTGAATGAGGCTCCGTGCGTTGCGGAGGAAGCCCTCCTTGTCGGCATCCATCACGCACACCAGCGACACCTCCGGCAGGTCCAGACCCTCGCGCAACAGGTTGATTCCCACCAACACGTCAAAGACCCCCAACCGAAGGTCGCGCAAGATGTCCATGCGTTCGAGCGTGTCCACATCTGCATGTAGCCACCTCACTTTGACCCCCACCTCAGTCCAATGGCTGGCGAGTTCTTGGGCCATACGTTTGGTGAGCACCGTGACCAACACACGTTCGTTGCGAGAGACCCGCAACCGGATCTCGGCCAAGGCGTCGTCGACCTGCACCGATGCGGGTCGAACCTCCACCTCGGGATCGAGCAGCCCCGTCGGGCGGATGAGCTGTTCCACGATCCGCCCGTGGGCATGGGCCATCTCCCAATCCCCAGGCGTGGCCGACACGTGAATCACCTTGTCCACGAGCCGCTCGAACTCCTCAAACATCAGCGGTCGATTGTCGAGCGCGCTCGGCAGGCGAAAGCCGTGTTCCACCAACACCTCTTTGCGCGAGCGATCCCCCCGGTACATCCCTCCGAGTTGCGGGACGGCGATATGGGATTCGTCGACGATGAGCAGCCAGTCGTTCTTCGGAAAATACTCTACGAGTGTGGGTGGAGGCTCGCCCGTGGCACGGCCGGACAGGTGCCGGCTGTAGTTCTCGATCCCTTTGCAGCGACCGATCTGTTCGATCATCTCCAGGTCGAACTGCGTGCGTTGTTCGAGGCGCTGGGCCTCCAGCAGTCGATCCCCCGACCGCAGATGTTCCAAGCGGCCGATCAGCTCGGTGCGAATGGTGTCGACCGCGCGTTGCAGCTTGTCCTTCGGCGTGACGTAATGACTCGCCGGGTACACCGCGATCTTGTCCAACACAGCGGTGCGGGTGCCACGGAGCGGGTCGATCATCGTCAGCCGTTCGACTTCGTCTCCAAACAGCTCGATTCGAATCGCCTGCTCATCCGAGTAGGCCGGGAACACATCGATGACGTCACCACGAACACGAAAGGTACCCCGGTGAAAATCCACGTCATTGCGCTCATATTGAATCTCGACCAGCTTACGAAGCACGTCCTCGCGACGCGTGTCTCGCCCAACTTCCAATTGAAGCAACATTCCCTGGTACGCTTCCGCACTCCCCAAGCCATAGATGCATGACACACTTGCGACGATGATGACGTCGTTGCGCTCCAGCAGCGACCGGGTGGCCGCATGTCGCAACCGGTCGATCTGCTCGTTGATCATCGAGTCTTTTTCAATGTACGTATCCGACGCCGGAATGTAGGCTTCGGGCTGGAAGTAGTCGTAATACGAAACAAAGTATTCCACGGCATTGTCCGGGAACAACGACTTGAATTCGCTGTAAAGCTGGGCCGCCAAGGTCTTGTTGGGCGCCAACACCAACGTGGGCCTCCCCCACGATGCAATCACGTTCGCGATCGTGAACGTCTTTCCCGACCCTGTGATGCCGAGCAGGACCTGCTGCGGTGCGCCTCGATGAAGGCCGTCTAGAAGGGCGGCAATGGCGGAAGGCTGATCTCCCGTCGGTTTGTGGGGCGCCACCAGCGCAAAAGGGGTCCCACCCCGTGGCGGGCCGACATCGGATTGCAGGGGGGGCCACATGACCCGCCTTGTAGCCCGAGCCCAATCCGGAGGCGGACAGGTGAAGTCCGGACGCAGGCGGCGTACAAGGTTGCCCGCCCGGGGGCCCTTTGAAATCCAATTCTTACGCCGTCGCTTCGTGCGCGATGGGGCTGATCTCCATGGTCACAGCGTTGTGTTGTTGCTACGGATTGCCCTGGAACGCGCTCGCCGTCGTGTTCGGCGCCGTGGCGCTATCGCAATGCAATGCAGACCCCACGCTCGGGGGTCGCGGCCTCGCCACCATCGGGATCATCGCAGCGGTGCTGTCGGTAGTCGAGGTCATCGCTGTCATCGTGTTGGCGGTTGGACTCAATGTGGGTGTGCTCCTGCTGAGCCTCGTGGCCGCCCTGATCCAAGGCTAGGCCATAAGGACCGCGACGATTCTTGACATCCAGAAGACCGCACGCTAGCGCGCTGGGGTTCACTTACGAGGTGTTTCATGAAGGGTAATGTCCGCAATCCCCTGATGGCTTGGCTTCTTTGCTTCATCCCCTGCTTGGGGCCATTCTGGGCGCTGTACAATCTGTTCACTTGGTTGACCGAGATCAAGGCCTACCTTGAGGACGACAGCATCAACCCGATGATGGAGCTCGTGCTCTGTCTGATCCCGTTCTACTCCTTCTACCTGCTGTTCAAGATGGGCGGCCTCGTGCAACGCGCACAACAGAAGGCCGGCATGGGCGATGCGCAAGACCAAGGCATCATGTTCGTGGTCTTCAGCATGCTGTGTGTCTTCGGCATCTACAAGATTCAGGATGAGCTCAACAAGGCGTGGGCCTGAGTTCCTCTGGATCCGCATCGGCGGGTCCTGTTGAATCCCAAAGGTTGACCCCGGCGCGCTCGCGCTGGGGGCTGCTCGCGGCCGGAGGGACCCTCCTGGCCGCGTTCGCGTTTCTGGCGCAAATCCACGTTTCGGCCTGCCCATTCTACGTGACGACTGGCGTGCCCTGTCCGGGCTGCGGGATGGTGCGCGCTGGCTTGGCTCTGCTGCAGGGCGACGTCGGCGCCGCCGCGCAACTTCACCCCTTGATCTTCGTGGCGGGGCCCATCCTGGTGTTGGAATCCGCGGCACTGGCACTTCCCGCCGTCGCCTCTTGGCGGGCGACCTGGCGATGGCCCAACTGGGCCGTGCTGCTCCTCGGTCTGGCGTTCGTGCTCGTGTGGGCGATCAGGCTCGGCGGAGGCCTCGGTGGCCACCCGGACTGGTGAGCCCGACTACAGCACTTCGCCGACCAAATCGTAATCCGACGCTCGCCGAATCCTGACCCGCCTGATCTGGCCTACAGCCACGTCTGCAGGCGCATTCTGAAGGTACACGACGCCGTCTACGTCCGGTGCCTGCGTGGGCAACCGTCCCCGCAACAACAACTCAGTTTCCTCCGACAGCCCCTCCACCAACACGGGTTGGATGGTTCCCACCAACGATTTGAGCTTGCTGCGGCTGATTTTCTTTTGGCGACGCATCAGCTCCGACTGACGCTGCGTCTTCAGCTTGGCGGGCACGGAGTCCTCCAGCGCGCCCGCGGGGGTTCCATCCTCCGAGAAGTACGTGAACACGCCGACGTGGTCGAACCGCTGCTCTTCCAAGAAGTCGCAAAGCACCTGGAAATCCGATTCCGTCTCCCCGGGGAAACCGACGATGAATGTCGTTCGGATGGCAATGTCGGGGACCGCTTTGCGCACACGATCCAGAATCCGCCGCTGGCCATCGGTGGTCACACCCCGACGCATCGCTTTGAGCATCGTCCCGCTCGCATGTTGCAGCGGAATGTCGAGGTAGCGCACCACTTTCGGGTTGGTCGCAAACTGCTCCAACAACGAGGCGGGCAGCCCATGCGGGTAGGCATAATGAAGCCGCAACCACCGAATCCCATCGACCTCCGACAAGGCGCCCAGCAACTTTCCAACGTCGGCGTTGTCGAGGTCTTTCCCGTACGCGGTCGAATCCTGACTGACGAGGTTGAGTTCGACCACACCCTGCTCGGCCAGGCTTCGCGCCTCGGCCACAAGGGAGGGGATGGTTCTGGACCTCAGTTTGCCACGCAGGGTGGGGATGATGCAAAACGCACAACGATGGTCGCAGCCTTCACTGATTTTCAGGTAGGCGCTGGCCTGACTCCACGAATGCACGCGCGGCGCAAACTCGTCGGGCAGGTACATCGGGACGTCGACATGCGTCTTCGGTGCCGCCTTGTCCCGCGATTTCAGCACCTCAGAAATGCGGTGGTACTCTCCCGTGCCGAGGAACGCATCCACCTCCGGCAACTCACTTTCCAACGCGCTGCCGTACCGCTGCACCATACAGCCCGTCACCACCAGCTTGTGTGCGCGCCCCTCCGTGCGGTGTTTCGCCAACTCGAGCACGGTATCGACAGACTCCTCAGTGGCTGGCTGGATGAAAGAACAGGTGTTGACGACGATGACGTCGGCTTGCGCAGGGTCGTCGACAAATGCAAAATCATCCCGTTGCAGCAGGCCCACCATGACCTCGCTGTCCACTCGGTTCTTTGGGCAACCCAAGCTGACGAGGTGCACATTCTGACCCCCAGTCGTGGACGGGGTCAGCACCGGCCGACTGCTGGTCGTGGTCGATGGGTTCACTGCATGCCCCCCGTAGCGTCTATGACTGTCGCGCCGACCGGCGGCGGGAAGCGGAATCGGTCGGCAGCAATCGGGCCCACCCGCACCTCGGAGAACGCCACTTCCGTGACCGAGCCGAGCGCATCCAACACGACGACGGATTGGACCGTGAGGTCCACGGCGAGACGAAGCCGCACCGAGGCCACCATCCCGTCCGGCGTGCGCGGCACGAGCGACAGAAGCACGCCAGAGGCATCGTCAGAAACGAGGTCCACGACAAAATACTCGTCCAGCGTGTCCAGCGATTGAAGGAGGCCCAACGCAGGTGTGGCCGCAATTTCGCCGGCCGGCCCCTTCAGGTAGGTGTGGTCCATCGGGGTCCAGGCGACGAGCGTATGGCCATCACAGGCATACACGCGTCCGTCCGCCGCGAAATCCCATCGAAACTGCCCAGGCCGTTGCAGGGCCAACGACCCACGGTCTGACGACTCGCCCCAGGATGACCGGGTCGTTTGCACAAACTTCGCTTCAAAGCCGGGCGCCCGTACATAGCGCGCTTCAATTCGGGCGACGGCAACTGTCGCATCCGACGCTACGGCCTGATTCACCATGAAGACGACCTGCCACATCACCACCTCCGCGCGTGGGACGGGCGGCCCCGCCGTTATCATCGATCTTCACGCCGGATATAACGTGGTCAGCGTTCGAGCACTTCCCGGGGCCGAGCACCGTCGGCCGGACCGACGATTCCCGCGAGTTCCATCAGCTCGACAATTCTCGCCGCCCGATTGTACCCAATCTTGAACTGGCGCTGGACCATCGACGTAGACGCAACGCCCTTGTTGCGCACCAACGCGACGGCCTGATCGAAGAGGTCGTCTTTCTCCGCTTCGTCGATCTCCGACGCGTCGTCCAAGTCCGCAGTCACGTGGTGCACATAGCGAGGCTTGCCTTGGCCCCGAAGGAAGTCTGCCACCCGAACGACCTCCTCGTCGGACACGAACGGGCCGTGCAGACGGACGAGATCACCCGCATTGGGCAGGTACAACAAGTCGCCGCGACCCAGCAAGGACTCGGCCCCACCCGCATCCAGAACCGTGCGCGAGTCGATCACGGTCCGAAGTTTGAACGCGATTCGGGTCGGCAGGTTCGATTTGATCAGGCCCGTCACGACGTCCACCGAAGGCCGCTGCGTGGCGACGATCAAGTGGATGCCACAGGCCCGCGCCATCTGCGTGAGCCGTGCGATGCTAATCTCGACCTCTTTGCGGGCGACCAACATCAGGTCCGCCAATTCGTCGATGACAATGACGATGTAGGGGAGCTTCTCGGGACGAGGGGGTGGCTCGTCGGTGGGCCAGGCGGCGGGCGCGAATCGACGGGCTTTGTCCGGCGTCCAGTCCACGAGCTCGGTATCGACCCGCTTGTTGTAGGACGCGATGTTGCGTGTGTCCCACCGTGCCAACAACGCGTAGCGGTCATCCATCTCGCGACAGGCCCACGCAAGTGCCGCCGCCGCATGTTTGGGGTCGGTGACCACGGGATGAAGCAGGTGAGGGATGTCTGTATAGGGCTTGAACTCGAGCTTCTTCGGGTCAACCAGTAGCAGACGCAGCTCATCCGGAGTTTTTGTAAACAGCAGCGACAGAAGCATGCCGTTGACGCCAACCGACTTTCCGGAACCCGTCGACCCGCCGACGAGCAAGTGCGGCATCGACGCGAGGTCGGCCACCACCGGCGCCCCTTCTACGTCCTTGCCGAGCACGACGGGCAACGCACCCTTGGCTTGCCGGAACGTCTCGCTGGCCAACAACTCGCGCAAGTAAATCGTGAGTCGCTGGCTAGAGGGGATCTCGATTCCGACGACACCTTTGCCCGGAATCGGGGCGACAATTCGCACCGACAATGCTTTGAGCGCCATCGCCAGATCGTCGGCAAGTGCGGCAATCCGACGAACCGAGATGCCCCGCTCAGGCAAGAATTCGAGGGTCGTCACGACGGGCCCGACGCGCACGTCGGTCACATTGCCGCTGACCTTGAACGAAAGCAGCGTCTCCTCGACCAGCCTCGCCATCGCTCGAAGCTCTTCCGGATCAAAGGTCGCGCGTTGGGTCGGAACAAGGTCGAGGTGCGACAAACGAGGGAGTTCAAAGGCGGCCCGGCCGCGCTGAAGGGAGCCGCCGTCGTCCCGGACCCGATGATCGAGATGCGCCGCTTTCCGGACGACCGCACCGCGCCTGGGCGTCGGCGGCGCGTCCGATTCGTCCAGCAGATCGGGGTCTTGCACCGGCCCCCCACCGGGAACCTCCGTGCGCTCATGCCCTTCCGAGAGGGTCGCCGTCGGGTCATCGCGTTCGGAAAAATCGTCGCGACGCGACGCGCGCTCGGTTGACCGAGGCCTTGGCGACTGCTCGGGAAACAAACCGAGCACCGCCGCATCCCCGGCCGCACCGATCGAAGCGGTTGGCTCCCAACGCAACTCCGCGACCGCGACAGGCATGCCGCCCAACGTGTCGCCCTCCGCCGGAATCAGCGGTTCGGACCCAGCCTCGGACAGCGGTTCAAAATCCATCTGTACGGTCGAAGGCGGGCCCTCCTCGGCCTCTGGGTCGTCCGCCCGACGCAACGAGCGCCAAGCCCGCCACGTCGCACGCGCGGTCGCGTCCGCCACGCCAGAGGCGCCTCGCCAACCGACGTCTGCCACCACCCCGGCCACCGCCGCAGCGCCTCGACCGCCGTACGACGCGCCTTGGGAGGCCGTCGCCCTCCACACCGGCACCTGCGCCTCGGTCCAACCGACGAGGGCCCGTGCAATCGAGGCCCAATGGATATGCAGCAGGACCGTAGCGCCCATCAGCAGCGCTGATGCGACCACGAGCCAGGCGCCAGCACGCCCCACGACCGCCCGCAAGGTCTCCGCGAGCGCAGCGCCCACCCACCCGCCGCCCGCGTCGCCAAAGCCCAACGCAAGGCCAGCCAGCACACATACCGCCATCGCGAGCGCAATCGGCGTACGCACCCGATCAAAGAGCGGCCGACCAGCAAGGCCGAGCACCGTGGTGACCATGGCGCCAAGCGCGAGCCACGAACCTTGCCCAAAGGTGTCGACCAACACCCGGGAAATCAGTGCACCCAGAGGGCCGCAAGGGTTGTGAACCGGCCCCGCCGCTGGATGTAGCCAGGTGGGGTCGAGTGGCGAGAAGCCCGCTACCGACACCGTGGCAAACGAAGCCAGGAGCAGACCTGACACGAGCACAAGCTCACGCCTACGCTCAAGAAAGGCGCCGCTCATCGTTGAGGTCGGCTCCCGCAACCCTTTCCGTACTGAGGTGGACGTACGCACAGCGCCCTCCTGAGACGGAGTGTAGCATTACGCCCTTGACGCGTCACCGGGAACGCTGATGTTCTACATCAATAGGTAAAGGTCGCGTGCAACCCGATGGTCACGTCGTCGTATTCCACGTCGGCCAGGTCCGATGCCCGTTGCTGCCAACCGACACCGGCGCCCAACACGGCCCAATCCTGCGCCGCCCAATCCAAGCCCACGTCAAACCGGTTGACGACGTCTGCTCGCGGCGTGTCACCCTGGTAGTCTTCCAGGCGAATGCTGTACTTGATCGACGGCCGCAACGACTTCGCTACGGTGCCTGAGAACTGGGCAAACACGTAGTCGTACTGGATGTAGTTGGTGGCCCAGGAGTCCATGAAATCTCGGCGATAGCCAAGCGCCGCCAAAGTCTTTTCGGTGACTTTGTACCGTATTTGCGCCGCGAGGAGCAGGCCGTCCAAACCGCCGACGTCGGCCGCGGCGTCGATCAACGCTTCAGCCCCACCCGCATTCGCCTCGTCGTAGATGCCGACGCCGTACCCAACCACCACATCGGCGAACAACTTCTCCGTGTATTGGCCTTCGATCCCGGTCTTGACCTTGATGTGGGTCGAATCCGGTTTGTTCAACTCCGCTTCGCCCGTGGGCGAGGCCGGGTTGGCCGCAATCACGTTGTCCACCCAGTCGAAGAACAGAAGCCGGGCGTCCACAATCCACGACGTACGCGGCAAGAACGCGTACTTTCCAGTAAACACCGGCCCGTAGGTGTGGCGGCGGTTGAAGATCTCCGGCTTTGCATCCCCGACAGGAGGCGTGCGGAACTCGTCGTAAGCGTAGTCGCCCAACACATTTACGGTCAGCGCCTTGCTGGGAGACGCACGAAGCCCACCTGACAACTCGTCGCGCAACTGCACCGTGAATGGGGCGGCGGAATAGTCCGCGTCGGACGCCGTGCTGCGCAAGGTTGCAAGATTGTGGAGCTCAAACCCAACTTTCCTGTCCTTCAGGAATGAGCCGTCGAAGTCGATCGCAAAATTGTCGAAGCGATCGAGGTTCTTGACCTGCTCCCCAGACGACAGTTGGTCCGTGGACTCCACAAAGATGTACTTCTTGAGCTCCCACTCGCCGTCGAAGATGACTTGATTCTTGTCCGACTCCGCACCGATCGCGAGGCCCGGCGCGAAACGAAGCCAGCCGCCACCTTCGGGTTCAATCTCTTGCCGATACACGTTGGACCGGTACTCGAACGCCGTAGCAAGCCGCGGTGCCATCGTAGCATCGGGTCCCAGACGGATATGTTCGCCCGGCGCAGCCATTGCGATTCCTGGCAGGAACGATGCCAGGAGTAGAGTTTGGGGGAAAGAGAAGAACATCAGGGGGGGAAACTCTGCCGGTACAATCGGCGATGAGGGACTACAAATAAGGGCTTTCAAGCGGGGCGTCAGTCACGGTGGTGTCCTCCGTGATGGCGAGGTCAGCGCCGAGTTTACTGCCAACTTCGGTGAGGGAATCGCCGTCTCCACCCGCTTGATCGGCCGAGCATCGTTGCGCTTCACCGACGAGGCCGCGTGACTTGCTGCGTGCGACCGCGACCTTACGGAAGTTGTGATCTGCAAGCTCGGAATCCGCACCCGCAATCGCATCATTCATCGCGGTGGTCGCTGCTTGACCTACCTGCTGCAGCGCCCGAACCGTGGTAAGCTTGCTCGTGACACACTGGATCTCTTCGGTGTCTCCGCCGCGCCGAGCCGTTTCCAGCAACCGCGCGATTTGACGCACCGCGTCTGCAATCTCTGCAGCCGCTGCTTCCGCATAGGAGCCTTTTTCCTCATCGCTCGTCTGAGCAACGCGCATGAGCTCGCTCGCTACGCCGGTATCCGCTGTGTCCTGCGCGACTGCGAAGGCAACGGGCACCATCGAAAGTGCGAACAAACCGAGTGAGTTCCATCGCATGATCCACCTCGGGTAGCCTGACACCAACTATACCTCTCAGCCGTCCCACGTCAACCGCAGGCGACTGTCAGTCCTTTGACGTAAACGCAAAACCCCAACTGACATCGCCAGTTGACTCGGGGCATTGGGAGAAACTCCACTTACGAACCTTGCCTTTGATGCATTCACCGAACACGTCGTCGCCCGTTGAATTCGCAACAACATAAACGCTTTCGACGATTCCGGCGCCGCCGATGGCCCATCCCACCTCGATCCGCCCGGCGAGGTCAGGCACTTCGTTTAGCCGCTTTTCGTAGCAATACTGTAGCTGCCCGGCCTTGGCAAGAACCACCTTTTTCACGCAGTCGCCATCGGCAATGTCCTCGTCGACTGTACCGGAGGTATCGGTATTGACGCGGGGCCTGATTGCCGGCCCTGCGGCCACAGCGCCTTCTCCACCACCCACAGTTCCCAACTCGCCGATGTCTTTGACGCTTCCGTCCACGCCAGCGCCGCCGCGGGTCGTCGCCTGATCCCCAACGGTCGTGGTGCCATCGGCCGTCTTGAGCGCCCCGTCGATGTCGGCAATCGCAGTCCGATCGCCCCACACGGTGTCCGTGACCGAACTGCTCTCACCTGTGGTCCCGATCAGCTTGATCAGCAGCTTGCTCCGTTTGAGCAGATCGTTCTTGACGTCCTCCGCGGACCGAACTGGCGGGGCTTTGGTCTCCCCTTCCGCCTTGGTCTTCGTCTCCGTTTTCGCCTTCGCGGGCTGTTTGCCCTTGTTCGGATCTTCGACCAGGACGGGGGGTGGCTTCTTCTGCGGAATCACGAGTTTGACGAAACGCTCGGGCATGCTCTCCAAGGTCGGAGGCACGGGCTCAATCGTATTGATCCACACGACCAACACCGCACCAAGCGCTGTCCAAAGCCCCAGAAAGCCAAGGAAAATGGGGTCGTCTTCCGCGATTAACTTCGCACGGAAGTCCTTCTCGTCCATCGGCCGAACGGCCTGAGGAGGAGGGGGCGCAACGAACTGAAACAGGATCGTGGCCGTGCCAATTTGCAACTTTCCGCGATCCGAATCGGCGAGCGGGACCGTCCACACGTCTCCGGTTCGTTTCACATTCGAATCATCGTACAGTTTCTGAAGGGGGAGGACCTGCCCACCCGAACTCACTCGGCCCTTCATGTCACCAGTGAATCGCAGTGCATAGCCCTGCGCCGAATGCGGAAACAATACGAAGTCTGCACCGGCGAGCTGCCCCTTCGGCAGTTGGAACGACGCTTTTGACGATTCCCCGATCGTGACTGTTTCGCCCGCCTTGACCAAGCGCTCCTGGATGATCTTGCCATCCTGGATGACGCCGATCCGCAGGACTTTTAACGAGCGAACGGGCTTGGCCATCAGGTCTCCCGGCCCCGGCGAATCGCAGGGATGCCGACCAACGGACTTGGGTACATAGGCCTTACAGCCCTACACATCGTCCGCACATACCTTGCCTTGAACTGCAGCCGACCGCAAGCCACATCAGGCGTACGCCAGCCGGGCTTTGCGACTTCCTGCCAACGACGGGTGCACATGACTAGAATGGCGGCTTCTCGACCGCTTCAGCGATTCGGTCGAGAAAGGACTCACGCAGCTGGAGCTGGTAGTCCCGGTTGAGGTTTTCCCGAGCGATCACCACGGTAATCTCAGGCTTCTGCACCTTCCCCGTGATGACGAGGTCTCGGCCGGTGTCTTCTGGAGAAGGCGCCGCGTTGGCGAACGCACACAACAGGAACATCATCATGGGGGTACAACCTCCCCTTCGGTCGGTGGGGGCGTTTCGGAAGGCGTAGGCTCAGGCGGCGCCTCTGTCGGAGGCGCTTCCGGCGGAGGCGCCTCCACCGGCGTGCTGTCCTTCTGACGCTGAGAATCTTTGTCCCGTTTGTCCTCCTCGGCTTTGCGGCGGCGATCGGCGTCACGCGCCTCCCGCTTAAGGTCGTCCATCAACTCCTTTGCCTGATCCGCCAACGGACCCCCGGCCTTCACGTAGTCCTGCGCAGCGTTCTGGCCCGCACTGTAGTCTTTGTTGTAGTCGCCGAACAGAATCGCGAGGTTCAGCAGCGGCGCCGGATCGGAGGGGTTTGTCGCCAACGCCTTGCGATACGAAGTCTCTGCAGCCGCCAACTGGTTGACGCCGCGTTGGGCGATCGCGAGGTCCACCCACACGCCCGACTGGGACGAATCGGCTGCGGTGGCCCGCTCCAGAAGCGGCAATGCTTGCGCGTAAGCGTGGTCCTGAACGAGCATCCGACCCAACTGCACCTGGGACGGCAAGTTGCGATCGTCCAACGCCAGGGCCTCGGTGAACGCTGCCCGTGCGAGCAGTCGATCGCCTGAAGCGAGGTAGACCCGCCCAAGGTTGGCCCGTATTTCCGCGTCTTTGTCCGCGCCGGGCACGCTACCCAGCGCCTTCTCGAACACGAATCGCGCGAGCGCAAGTTCGCCTTGGCCAAGGTAAGCGAGGCCCATCGCGTTGTGCACAGGAAGTGCAAACGCGTCTTGGAGTAGCGCCGCCCGGGCCTCAGCCACGGCCCCGGCGGTATCTCCGCTTCGCCGGAGCGCCTCAATCAGTGCCACACGTACGGCCGTGTTGTCCGGCGCTGCAGCGACGCCCGACCGTGCAGTCGCCACCGCTTCATTCCACCGTCCCGCCTCCAGCGCCGAGACGGCCAAACCGGCCCACGCAGCGCCTGCGCCGCGGTCCTTCTCAATCGCCTTCTTCCACGTGGCCTCGGCCGCGCGTGGATCGCCCGTTCTGTACTGGGCGACCCCTAGATTGGAGAGCACAACCGCATCGGGATTCTCAGCCGACGCGAGCCGGGTCAGCAGTTCCAACGCAGCCCTGTCGTCCACCCCGCTGTCTCTGCCCAGCAGTCCGACTGCGTCCTCGACCGAGGGTCCTTTCGCACTTGCAGGCGGTGCCGGTGTAGCGGGCGCCACGGGTTGTGGTCCCGCGCCCGGAGCGGGTTCCGTACTTGGGGCCGACTCCCACGGCGACGGCGCACCTGACGCCGGTGTCGGCGATTCGGGCGGCGCTTTGCCAGCACAGGCCGCCAAGCAAACCCACAACGACAAGTACCGCATCATGGCGACACCTCGGCCTTGAGCTCCGTCGGAAGAACGCGCAAGGGCGATTCTGCAGACGACGGAACCTGGATTTCGTCGTGCACGGCCGGCCAAACTTCGGGTTTGCGCTTGTGCAATTCGCGACGCGCGGCTTCAATCCACTTCGAATAACGCCCTTGCTCGGCCGCTTTTGAAACCAGGGCCTCGAGCTGGACAACGCCGCGCGCTTCGACCTCCCGATACTGGGGGTACACCTTTTCATCGAGCAGGTCACGGAAGGCCCACTCTTCTTCTTCTGGCAAACCAGGCGGCGGTTCGATCGAAAGCCCGAGGTCGCCAAAGTACAGCGTCGCCATGGCTGCCAGGTACAACGCGCCACTGTTGTGCTCGAAGCTCTGATAGTGTTTCACATACCCGCCGACCCGATCCTCGAACGCAAGGACTTCGGCAGGCTTGGTCTCCGACAACAACGCCGTGTCTTTGTCGTCATCGCCGGAGAGTTTGTCATCCACAACCGCGGCATAGGCCTTTTCGACGCTTCGGAAATCCGCCGCAGCCGCAGCTTCGTGGCCCGCAGGTCCGACCGCCGCGCCCGTCGCGACGATGGCACCAAAGGTCCTCACCACTTCGTCGAGCGTCTTGCTGGAGCCCGCCGCATCGCCACCTTCAGCTTGGAGAGCCGCAATCCGTGAAAGTGCTTCCAACGCATGGTCTGGATGGGCGGTCCCATACTGTTTCGCGTAGCCGCGGTAGAAGCCGACGGCCTTGGCCGCATCGACCTCCTCATACAAAGCACCCGCGCGCCAATGCACATCTTCGCGGTCGGTCTTGTCGGGGTAGGTAGCGGCGTAAGTCTCAAAACCCTTCGCAGCCTCCAGATATTTTCTTTGACCTACCCGAAGAAAGGCCGAGTTGAACATCGCGTCCGCACGGTTTTGGTCGTCCGGGAACAGCCGAACCAACCGCTCGTAGTAGTCGATGGCCTTGTCCAAAGAGAAGGTCTGCTCGTAGTTGGCGGCAATACGGAAATACAAAGCGCGGCTTCGTTCGTCCTTCGGGTACTTCTCGACAAACTGTTCGTACAGCCCGTTGGCGCGCTCCACCTGGCCCACTTTCTGGTAGCTGAACGCAGCGTCATGCAGGGCGTCCGAAGCGTACTGCGACTGCGGAAACTCCTCGATGAATTCAAGAAATGCTGACGCGGAGCCCGCGAAGTCGCCGGAAGAGAACTTCGCCGTCGCCAGCTTGTAGGAAGCCCCCTCCAACGCGTCTTTGAATTTCGGATCCGGCGTGCCCGAAGGGCCCAGCGCCATCGTGACGTATTTCTTGGTCGCGGCCCGCACGGCGACGAGGTCGCCCTCGACGTTGTAGGTGTCCACGATGAGCCCCGCTGCCCAGGCTGCTTCTTTCGATTGTGGCCACCGATCGATGACCTCCGCGAGCACCTCTCGCGATTCTGGGTATTGTTGGTGTTCGAAAAGAATCTGACCGATCACGTAGGTCAACGTGCCGCGTCGTTTGTCCGTTTCTTCTTTGTAGTTGATTTCACCGACCAGCGCGTCCGTCAATGATGCAGCCAACAAGCCGCGCGTCGCCTCGATGAACTCAGCGCGATCGGGGGGAATAACCCACCGCTCCATGACTTTGCCGGAGGTCAGCGTCACCGTGTTCAGGACGACCGGGTCAACAGGCGCCAAGTCCGGGGCGCCGCTCGTCGCGAGCATCCGCTGGTAGGCCACGTCCATCAGCGAGTACCGGGAAGCATCGCCCCACGTGTGGTACTTCGCACTCGACGTGAGTGTCCGGAACTCGGCCGCGGCCTCCGCATACCGACCGCTCTCCTTCAGCACGTTCGCGTACAGCCATTCCTGGTCGTAATAGTCGTCGGCAATCGGAAACTTTTGCAGGTACTCAAGGTACCGTTCCGTCGCGAGGGCGTAGTCGTCTGGGTTCTTCGTTTCTTGGGCGCGGGCATAGTATTCCGCCGCAACCCCAAGCAACGAGGCCTCGATGTAGTCTCGCGCTGTGGAGAGCGCATCGGGGTTATTTCGGTTGTGGCTCCACCATTCGCCACCCTCGTTGTACTTCTGTGTCAGCTTGACGCGCTCGGCGCCCGCAGCGACCAAGTCGCGCGTGAGGGCGTTGCTGCCATACAGTTTGACGACTTCCATCAACCATTGCGGATTGTCGGGTTCCCATACCCACCGGGAGTCCTCCTGCAGGTGATTGTAGATCGCAATCGCCTCTTCGGGCCGTGCGTAACGCAGGAGAACAAGTCCCAGTTCGGCGAATACTTCGCGCTCGTAAGGGCGCGGCCCAATCTGCTGGAAGAAGGCGATGGCTTCTTCGCCAGCGGTCCGGTCGTTCGCAATCGCGCGATCCGCCAACGAGTAGGCGACGTACTTGACCGAGTCCGACGCGTAGTTGCTCGGCTGGCCGGATTCCCGCTCTGTCACCTCGGACAAGTCCAAAAGCTTGATGAAAACAGGCAGACCCGCGTCGTGGCTCGCCACCTTGTAGTGCGTCCAGGCGAGTTGGTAGAGCGCTTCGTCGTAGTATTTTCCCTCCGGGCCCTTGTTGAGAACTCGGTGGTAGCGCCCGATGGCCTCGGCGAACTTGCCTTCGCGAAACAAGAAGTTGCCGATGAACAGGTCCGCTCGGTCGGCCAAAGATGAGTCGGGCCGCTCCTGAATCAGCGTTTCCAGCGTTGCGCGGGCGCGAACCTCGTCGAACTGCGCAGCTCGCGGGTCGATGAGGCAGAACGCGAGCATCAGGTACGCGCCGTCCAGCCGCTCATACTGCTCGGCGAGAGGCCTTCTGGTGTTTTCCGCGACGATTTGTTCGTACAGGGCCATCGGGCCTGACAGGTCGAGTTTCGGCTCTTCGCCGATGGTCTCAAGAGCGACGAGGTCGTCCGTCTCAACCGCGGCAAAGTAGGCGGTCGCTTTGGTTTCATACTCGCCCTTCGCGACCTCGAACAACAGGTCCGCGAGGCGAAACCGCACATGCGACGTGTAGGAGGCCGACGGGTGTAGTCGCAAGAAGTCGCGGAATCGGGCGATGGTGTCGATTCGGCCCTGAGCCGCCGACACGGTCAGCTCCGCAATGACAGGGTCGTAGCCCTCCGCAATCCGAGTGCGTTCTTCGGCCTCTCGCGAATCGACCCAGGCCGTGGCGTCGGCTGCCATCTCCGAGAGTCGTTCCGCAAAACGGTTGTGCGCATTGCGCCATGCGTCGACTTCCGCAGGAGGCGGTGCCTCTGCGGCAAGCGCAGTCGCCCACAACGCTAACCCAATGATTGACGCGCTCATTGGGCCACGCGGGTTCGAAGTTGGCGGTACCGATCGTCCAACGCGCCGAGCAACAAGTTGCGTTCGTTCAGGTTGCGCTCGATTTCCGCTTCCGTATCGATCATCTGCGACCAGTACACGTCCACCACGCCGGTATCAGCCCGAAGCAGGGCGTCCCCAAAAAAGTCGGCAAGGTCCACGAAGCCCCGACGGGCCAGTCCAACACCTACCGCCGAGGACGCCTGATCCAGGCGCGTAAACTGTGCGCGCTCGGCCTCAACGTCTGCGGCCAGCCGGTCGAGCTGCGATCGGACAAGCGCTAGCTTCGAGTCCGCGAGTTGCGCAACTTGGACACCCACGTCCACGAAGCGCGCCCGAGCGACCGCGATGGCGTTGTACAAACCGTCGATCTGTTTGCCCACTGGCGTCGTCCGCAAGCCTGTGGCCAATAGCGCATCCTGCAGCGACGCCATCTCGGCCACAATCGCCGCATCCTCCTTGGAGGACAACATCGACACGACGACGTCAGGCAAACGCTTGTCGCCCAGTTGGCGCTCCAGGCCCCTCAGCTGCTCGCTTTCTCTGTCGATTTCGGCAACGACAGAGCTGGCATCCAGCTGAACGCCGGATCCCAGCGATTGTGCCGCACGAACCACGGCGAGGTCGTCTTCCAGCGAACGCACGCGTTTCGCACGCTCCGAGATGTCGACTTGCAGGGTGCTCACTTCGAGGTCGTAGGCGTCTAGCACCGCGCGGACTTGCGCCACCCGCGTGCGGGCCTCGCCCACCCTTCCTGCCAGGGCCTCGCGTCGCGCAGTCACGGTCGGCGGAATGCTGACGCCCCCGTCCTTGAGAACCGTCTCGTGTACGCCCAACAGGGCGCCCCACGCATCCAACACGCCAACCTGGGACTCAGCAATCGAAAAGGACATCTGTTCAAAGCTGGTCAGCGTCGCCTGATGATCGACGATGAGTCGGAGCTCACGTACGATCTGCTCGGCCCGCGCGAGGTCTTCTGCCTGATTCTGGAGATCTCGGGCAGAGCCCACGGCCCGAGCAAATTCTGGGTCGTCCAGCATCATCGCCGTCGCATAGCTGGGCACACCTTCAATCACGGCACCGTCGAGCCCAAAGGCGGCGGCCTGCCGAAAGAAGTCTGAAGGGCCCTGTGAACCGACCGCAAGATCAGAAAAGCGTTGTTGCACCGGCGTATAGTCGCGAACCACCTGATCGTAGGACGCCAAGGCCGCTTCGGCGTTCCGCTGGTTCATCTGGAGGTGGCCCACCAGCAACCTGAGGCGCGCCGTGTAGGCATGTTGGGGGTACCCGAGGCTAAACACCTCGACGCCGCGCAACGCGGACTCCCAATCCTCCAAGCGGATCCACGTCCAAATGGACTCGTAGAGCTGATCGGCCAGAAGCGTCGGCGCACCCACGACCAAGCTGTAGGACTCCGCCGCGGAAAGGAACTCGCCCAGTTCGTACTGCACACGAGCGCTTGCCAACCGACCGTGGGCCACGACCTCTCGGTCCTCCGTCGTCAAAGCGGGGGCACCCGCCAACTCCGTGAAGAGTACCAGGGCGCCCGCCAGGTCCTTTTCGCGAACCGCGATGGTCCCGAGCAAGTACCGACCCTTGAGGTACCACGTGGTGCCTGGCCCGATGTCGAGCAGGTAGGACTTCGCGCGGGTAAAATCAGCTTGCCAATAGAAGTTCTTGCCCACGGCGTAGGTGATCTGCGGTGTCGCAGCGATGCGTCCACCGAGAATCTCCTTCTCGAACAACTTGTAGAACCGATCGGAACGGCCGTTGGTTGCGTACAGATCCAGCAACCGCCGAACGGACGCCACGCGGAACGGATGGGCGCTGTCTTCCGCCATCGAAGAGTAACGAACCTCGGCCGTTTCGAAATCCTCCATTTCGAACAGTGACTCTGCGAAGGACCACTCCACATCCGCTTGCAGGTCCGTTCCCGCCAGGGAACCCGACGTGACGAGGGAGAAGAACCCTTCGGCCGCCCGTTTGTGCTCGCCGATCATCTCCGCATACACGCTGTCCGCAAAACGCTCGGCCGCGGCGCCAGTGTCCAGCGCACCCTGACCCGCGCTCCCCGCCCGCCGTTCAATGTCGCCGGCGAACCGGACAAAGCCGCCCACCCGTGAATCGAGTTCCGCCAACTCGTCAGCCACGCCTGCGCGCGCGGAGTTCACGACCGCTGCACCGAGCGCGATCGAAACGACGCGCATTCCGAGCATCCACCGCTTCATCGTTCGCGAAGGTCCTCGGTTCGCGCGTCGAACTCGATGCGCGGCCGGTCGACGTAGCTCGTAAATGCGCCCTTGCTCTGGGCGACCGCGCGAAGAACGGTCAGGCGACCATCCTCAACCTTGAACTCGTAGCTGGAGGTCACCCGAAATTCGTAGCCTTTCAGATACGAGAAAATGCGGTAACCGGCACCGCGCAGCGTCAGATTCACCTGCAGGTCGTGGTTGCCAGCGGGCAACGCCTGCTCGTGCACCTTGAGCTCCGTCGTATCGTCGAGGGCACCTGTGCTATCGACCTTGCTAAAGATGTTCTTGCCATTCAGGAAGTATTGCGCCGACTCCATCGAGTAGCCACCTCCCAGCTCGTTGACATGCCACACAGCGACACGCGCACCGACAGTCGCCGAACTGGAAACCAGCTCTCTCAGCAGCTGTAGCGTCGCCTTCGAGCGAAAAACGCGCTCCTTCAGGTCGTCCACGTCCTCTTCTACGGTTCTCAGCTCACGGCTGAAATCCGTAGACGGGACTGGAGCCTCCGGCGGAGTGGCGGTCCCATCTTCCGCCTGGGCAACGGCAGCGCAACACAAAAACGCCCCGACAAACACCGCCCGAAACCACATCACAGCCTCGACAGCTCGTGGTAATCCACACTTGCGGAATCACCACCTCGGGGCGCATATCGCTGACTCCGACCCCATGTCAAAGCGTCGGATCCACCGTCATCGAGGATAACCAAGCGCCACCTCATCGGTTTGTGTCATCGACAACTCCTGTACGAAGCGATCTTGCACACGCCGGACCTGAGCGTTGCCGCCATCAATGTCGTTGGCGAGAAACGCAAATGCGTAGCGTTCACCACCATCCGAGCTCACCATTCCCACCAGACAATGAACGCCGTCGATGGTACCGGTCTTGCCACGAAACGAGCCTGGCTGGTCATTTCCACGGCGGACCAAGGTCCCGTCGACCCCGGCGATGGACAACGAAGCCCGAAACTCGTCGGCAAGTAGGGGGTCCCGATCCATGTCGCGGAGAACCTCGACCAGCGTCGTGGGGCGGACTGCGCCATGCTCAGCAAGGCCAGACCCGTTGACGAGTTGGTCAAGCTCTGGATCGACGCCAAGACTGCGCAAATAGTCGGCGACCGCCAGCATGCCGTTTTCATTCGAACCCGGCTGGCCCGAGGTCTGCGCCCCGATGGCGCGTATGACCTGTTCAGCAATGAAGTTGTTGGAGTGTTTGTTCATGTCCGCCAAGACCGCGGCCATGGGCGGGGAGGTGGACCGCGCGAGGCGGGTCGCATCGCCCGGGGCGTTGCCCGCCCGGAACTTGCCCTTCACAGCGATGGGTTCCCGCAACATCATTTGTTTGAATGCAGCAATGAAGTGGCCGGTCGGGTCCGCTACGGCCCGGTAGTGTCGGTCCACCTCAGACGCGGAGGGAACCACGCCGGTGACCGTGAACTTGAGACGTTTGTCTGCAAGAATCTCACGCTCCAGCTTGATCGTATTCGACGACCGCTCGCTCCCCGTCGTTGCGGTCGAGACGAGCTCCACATGATCGCCCACCGGCGTTTCCAACACGACACGGGCTGGACCCCCGACGGTCGCACCGGGTCCGACGACCACCGCTACGGTGTTGAAGTTAACCGCCAACGCCCCCAATTCTGGAAAGTAGGCCGGGCCGTTCTGAACGTCGTCGGATTTGTCCCAGCCCACGATCCGCGTCTCGGGCGCAAAATAGTCGGCGTCGAAAACCACATCGCCGTCCACCGTCGCAATCCCGACGACGGCGAGGTCATGGACCAGCTTCCACAGCCGCTCCACAACCAGCGTTGGATCTCCACCGCCTCGAACATACAAATTCCCGTGCAACACACCGTCGGCGTCGACTTCGCCATCTGTTTCGACCACGGTTTGGAATCGCCAGGCCGGTCCGAGTGTGCGCAAGGCCGTGGCGGCCGTCACGACCTTCATCGTGCTGGCGCCGTTGAGCGCCTTGTCCGCGTGCGCCGCGTACATGACCTCTCCGTCCGCCACGCGCACGACAACGACGGAGACGTCCACACCGCGCAACGCACGGTCGGCGAGCACCGGGCTGAGCAAAGAATCCAATGGATGCAGCTGCACAGGCACTTCGGCGTAGGCCGAGGCAGAGAGCCACAAGGCTAAGAAGGCCACGCGGATGGGGCGCATGGGAACTCCGGGGACAGGGCGGGCAACGCGGAAACACCGGCGGGCGCCGGATGCGTCCCACCCTGCGTATCCGATTGGCGCGCAGGTGGGCGCCTCGGGGTACGATGCGTGTCCGCGGGAGCAAGAATGCTGTTGTTGGTCGCCCTCAGTTCGCCATCCCTTGCACAGGAGCCGACCGCTCTGAGAGGTTCCGCCCCTGCTGCATCCGTCGCAGGCGCCGACGTGGCGTGGGCTCCTTTCGTCTCCCCCGCCCTGACAGCCTTCGACCCTGATCCGCGCGGCGGCTTCTTCTTCGCCGCTCAGAATGGGGCGCTGAACGGCTTCGCGATGACGACCGGTCGGGGCGGTATTGGGGCCGGCGGCACGTGGCTCGACCCCGACGGCGACGGTTCCGGCGAAGGGTCCATCGACGCCAATTTCGCGGCGCGCTTCGAAGACAACGTCAGTATCGGAACCACCATCGTCACGCGTTTCCAAGACACGGGCGTCACGCCGACCTTGGACTTGGGCCTCGCGTGGCGACCCACCGGCGGTCTCGGATTTGCGGGTGTGTTGCACAACGTGGCCACCCACAACCCGGACTTCAGCCCGATCGCATCGGCAGGTCTCGTGGTTCGCCCGTGGGCTGGGCGGACCGAGCTAGGCCTGGACGCCGTCTCCGACCTGGCCACCGACCAACTGTGGTTGCGTCCGACGCTGCATCTTTGGCCTACGCCAGGATTTCACCTGTTCGCCGACCTGCGACAGGAAGTCGGGCTGGCCCTGTCGCCAACCGTCGGCTTCGGCGCGGCGTTTACGGCGTTCAGCCTCGAAACAGGGGCCGCAACCCAGGTTCTGAACACGACTCCGAACGCGGTCGCCTTTGTGGCCCTGCAAGATTCCGACGATTCGCTGATTCGCCCCAAGGAGACGGCAGACATCGACCTTTCGTCGACACCGCCCTACGAAAGCCGGCGGTCGTTGCTCGTCAGAGACACGGGACTCACGTGGTCGGAGACGCTGAGCGCCGTGAAACGCGCCGCGCAGGACCGGTCCGTCAAATCGCTCATCCTCCGGCTCGACGGGGCCGCCCTGTCCTGGGCCCGGGGGAAAGAGCTGAGGGACGGCGTGCTAGAAGTCACCGCTGCCGGCAAGCCCGTCACCGCCTGGTTGGGCCCCAATGTAGGCACGGGCTCGTACTGGATTGCAACGGCCGCAAGCAAGATCGCGATCGACCCGGCCGGCCAACTCGACCTCACCGGCGGAGCGATTGACCTCCTCCATTTGCGCGGTCTGCTCGATCGAATTGGGGTTGAGGCCCAGATGGTTCGCCGCAGCGAGTACAAGAGTGCACCCGAACAAATGTCGTTGAACGAGCCGTCCGCCGAGGCGTTGGAGCAAATGGAAGTGCTGCTCGACGACGTGTTCGACGGCATCGTAGCGGATATCGCCAATCGACGCGGACGGAATGCGGACGAGGTCAAAGCGTGGATCGACGAAGGCCCGTGGCCAGCAAAAAAGGCGGTGGAAGCTGGGCTCATCGACGAGCTGATGTGGCCTGACCAGCTGCACGACGGGGAAACCGATCTCGTGGCGGCCCTGGCGTCTCGTCCTGGGCATTCCGGATGGACCCCGGACAGGGCCATCGCCGTCGTCGTCATCGAAGGGGCCATCGTGGACGGCGACAGCCGTTCGGGGAACTTCCTGGGTCCTAGAACATCGGGCGCCGACACCGTCGTCCGCCAGCTCGAAGAGGCTCGAACGACGGACCGGATCAAGGCGGTCGTGATCCGGGTCGACAGCCCCGGCGGCAGCGCCTCAGCCTCCGACGCCATTTGGCGCGCCGTTCAGCGCGTGAAGCGTGAGAAGCCAGTGGTCGTCTCGATGGGAGGGCTTGCAGCAAGCGGCGGCTACTACGTGGCTTGCGGCGCCGACGAGATTTTTGCCGAACCTCAAACGATCACAGGCTCGATCGGTGTGTTCACAACGAAGATTTCGGCCGGAGCGTTGTTCGACAAGCTCGGGGTCACGTCCACCGTCATCCAGCGCGGCCGGAATGCGGACCTCAACAGCACCAGCCACCCGTGGAATGCCGACCAGCGCGAAGAGATGCAATCGTTGGTGGATTCCATTTATGAGTTGTTCAAAGAGCGCGTCGCCGAAGGTCGTCGGTTGGAGGCCGACGTCGTGGAGGCCGCGGCGCGAGGCCGTGTGTGGAGCGGCACACGGGCACAACAGGCGGGCCTAGTGGACAAACTCGGCGGCTTGCCTGATGCCGTGATGGCAGCGCGTGCCCGGGCAGGAATCTCGGACAAGCGCGAAGTCGCCTTGGTCAGCCTTCGCGAGGACGGACGAATGGTGGATCTGCTCACGCCGGAACTGATCACCGCGACCGCTACGCAACCGCTGGAGGCGCTTATGCGCCCCCTCGGGCCCGCATTGTTGTTGGCCACCCACCCGGAAGTCTCTGTGTGGGCCCTTGACCCGACATGGCTGGTCCAGGAAGTTCGGTGAGCGCTCGATTGTTGGTCGTCGACGACGACCGGGCCGTACGCACGGTTCTCGCGGTCAACCTCGGCAAAGCCGGACACACCGTTGTTGCGGCATCCGATCCGGTCGAGGCCGCTGGCGCCCTCGCCGACGCGCCATTTGATCTCGTCCTCACCGACGTTCGCATGCCAACGGGAACGGGTCTGGCCCTGCTCACCCGCATCCGCGCTGCGTGGCCCGACATCGGCGTCATCGTCATGACCGGGTACGGATCCGTGTCTGACGCCGTGTCCGCCATGAAGGCAGGCGCCGAAGACTACCTCATCAAGCCCATCGAACGCGACGCCTTGCTCCTGGTGGTCGACCGGGCGCTGGCACGCAGGGCGCTGCGCTCCGAACTGCTCCTGCTCCGAAAGGAGGTCGACCAACGGTACGGATTCCACAACCTGATCGGAACCACGCCCGTCATGGTAGCGCTCTACGAATCGCTGGCAGCCGTCGCAGACACCCAAGCCACCGTCTTGTTGCAGGGCCAGACC
This sequence comes from Klebsiella pneumoniae, assembly GCA_945861065.1. Taxonomy (GTDB): domain Bacteria; phylum Myxococcota_A; class UBA796; order UBA796; genus SXOB01. The sequence goes on from CAMASI010000007.1 coordinate 26,363, forward strand.
GGAACCGGCAAGGAGCTGCTTGCGCACGCGCTTCACCGGGCGAGTCGCAGATCCGAGGGTCCATTCGTCGCCCTCAACTGCGCGGCACTCCCCGAAAGTCTGCTCGAGAGTGAACTGTTCGGTCACGAGAAGGGGGCCTTCACCGGCGCCGTCCGACACCACAACGGCCGCTTCGAACAGGCGCACGGAGGAACGCTTCTCCTCGACGAAATTGGCGACGTATCCGCCGCCGTTCAGGCCTCCCTTTTGCGCGTACTTCAGAACGGCGAAGTACAACGCGTCGGCGGAACACACACCGTGCGCGTGGACGTTCGGGTGATTGCGGCGACGAACAAAGACCTCCGAGCGGAAGTCTCTGCGGGTCGTTTCCGTCAGGACCTGTATTACCGACTCAAAGTCGTCTCCTTACGCGTGCCTTCGCTGTTCGAACGAACGGCCGACATTCCCCTGCTCGTAGACCATTTCGTGCGCAAATACGCCGCGGAGCACCAGCGCAACATTCCTCGGGTGTTTGCGGCAGCCTTGGAGCCCTTGCTGACGTACGCCTGGCCCGGGAATGTTCGGCAACTCGAGCACGTCGTCGAGAGCGCTGTGGTTTTGTGTCGGAACGACGAGATTCACGGATTCGACTTGATGGACGAGGCCCCACCGGCACCCGCCCGCGAGGCACCCGACCTGCTTCCACCGCTCGGCATGAACCTGCAACAGGCGTTGCTAGAGTACGAGCGACAGGTGTTGATCGCGGCGCTCAAGGAGTCCGGCGGCGTACAAGCGGCTGCGGCGCGACGTCTCGGCGTCACCCGCAGCAACCTCAACTATCGGGTCACGAGGCTGGGAATCACCCTCAAAGACGTCGACTACGAGTAAAAGGCTGGTTCATTGGACGTAGACGGCGATGAGGCTGTCGCAAGTCATCTGTGCAAGGTCTCCAGACGCATCATCGCACACGTCTTGAGCCACCGAGAGCTCACCGGACGACAGGTCTGCGCTGGTTCGATCCCAATCGTCGAGGCACTGGTTCACGAAGCCGGCGCGGCCAGAGGCGCCGAGGTCTTCCCACACCAAAGCGCCGCTCCGACACGCCGCAATGCGGCCTCCCGTCTGGCGACACAGCGCGGCACAGGGGTCGCCGCCACATGCGAGGAGGGCGAGAGCAAGAAGCATGGCCGGAGACGGAATCGAACCGCCGACACGGGGATTTTCAGTCCCCTGCTCTACCAACTGAGCTACCCGGCCGAGCCCAGCGGCGGTAACGAGCGCGTCCTGGACGGTCAACATCCTGCGGCCAGCGCTACAACGCAATCCGTCAGCATTCGCGCCTGGCATCCGAGGCGTTGGTTCGGTGCGTCGAGAAACGGGATCTCTTCGCGCTCCAGCGGGCTCAGCGTGCCGGAAATCAGCTCCACACGGCATGCGTTGCAGCAGGCGAAACCACCGCACGAGGAACCCATCGGAATGGACGCATCCTCACACAGGTTCAGCAGGGTAGCGGCTGCGTCGCCGTGAACCGGGGCGAACCCCTGCACGGTGAGCCGCGCCATCAGAAGGACACACTCTCCCCACATCCACACGTCCGACTCACGTTTGGATTGTCCAACTGGAACCCACCCTGCCAGCGACCCTCAACCCACCGGAGCGTACAACCCGCCAAGTACGGCGCGTGCATCGGGTGCACGAACAACCGCACACCGTCAATCTCAAGGACGGTGTCTTCCGGATCGACCACTTTTTCGAAGTCGAACAGGTAGGCAAATCCGCTGCAACCGCCATCGGTCAGGCCCACGCGGAATCCCACAAGTTCCGGCCGTTCGTCAAGCACACTGCGGATTCGCGCCCGCGCACTGTCGTCCAGCTGAATCACGGCATCACCTGCGCCTCCCCTATCGTGCTCCCGCGCGCCCGACCCGTGCAGGCTAGCAGACGGCGTGCACGTGGTGCTGGTCGACTCGGATGACTCCTTCACCTACAACCTCGTGCACGCGCTCGCGCGAAAAGGCGTGTCGGTAGAAGTGGTGGCCGCCCGTCGCGGTCAGCACGTTCAGGCCGACCTCGTCGTACTTGGGCCCGGGCCGGGCCGCCCCGAGGACCGAGGTCTAGACGAACTCGCGTCACGCTTGTTGGGCCGCACCCCCCTGTTTGGCGTCTGCCTCGGACACCAAGCACTCGTGCTCGCCACCGGCGGCAGCATCGTTCGCGCCGAGCCCGTACACGGATTCGCCACCCCTGTTCGACACAACGGGAAAGGTCTGTTTCGCGGCTTGCAGGACCCAGTGGCCTTCGGCCGTTACCACAGCCTCGTCGCCGAGCCAGCAGCCGACGGGGCCCTAGACGTTCTCGCTCGAACCGACGACGGGTTGGTGATGGCCGTGCAACACGTCGCCGCGCCGGCGTGGGGCGTCCAATTCCACCCCGAATCCGTTCTATCGGGGGCAGCTGGACGAAAACTGCTGCGCAACCTGTTTCTTAGCGTCCGCGACGCGCACAGCGGTGCGCAAGTGTGTTGAGCGCCAGCGAGCACCGAAGGGAGCGGGCTCAGATGCCCGGACCGGTCCGGAGGACAGAGGAGCACAGCCAGCGACAACGGATCAACGCGCTTGCCCGCCGCTGTCACGGATTGTAGCCGGACGCCCACACTAGGGCGTTGTAGACCAACTGCTCCCCGGACGTCGTCGCGCCTATGTGCTGGCCCCACGTCAACCACACGCTCCGGCGATCGCCGTCGTCGTAGGCCACGACCACCACAGAATCGTTTTCGTCGATAGCCACCAGCGAGGCACCCGGGAGCAAGGCCTCTGCCCAGGTCGTCGTCGGCACCAACGCGTCGTACGAACCACCCGGGTTGAAGGACGGTCCCAACCCCGCCAGCAGGGCATGGTCTTCGAGCAACGGCACCAGGGTGGGGTACACAAAACCCACCGTCCCATCCACCTGGCCGACGTCCACTCCCAGTAAGGGACCCCAAGCCAATTCGGAGCCGGTGACATCATAAATGACCACCAGACCCCCGCGCCGCTGCTGGACGAACGCTTCGATCGCTGCCGCCTCTGCGCCCGGATAAAATTCGCTGGTCGGCACCGCGATGACCACCGCTTCGCTACCCCGCACGTCCATCAGGCCGAGATTGAACGACGCGTTGAAATTAGCCAAAGTCACCGCACACAATCCGTAGTCGGCCTGGTTCGTGATGACGTTGTTCAGGTCGCCCCAGGGGTCGCCCGGTAGCAGCGCCACGGTCAGATCCGTGCAAGTGCAGTCGTCTACAGCGCCGTCGCAGTCTTCGTCTACGCCATCGCCGCACACATCGACTCGGCTAGGATGAATCTCAGCGTTGCCGTCATCACAGTCCGCGACCCCCAACTCTTGCACCCACCCCAGACCCGGCGACTCACACTGCACCGTTCCGAACAGCGCTCCCGTACCAAAACCGTCCCCGTCTGCGTCCAGCCACCAGTCCGAGGGCGCGCCAACGAGCGGATCGTTGGGGTCACAATCGTCGTCACCCGGCGCATGGTGGGTGTCGGGCCAATCGCAGGCCGTCACGGGGTCTTCGGGTGCCCCGACGCCGTCCAAATCGGCGTCCAGATACCAGGTCGCCAAGCTCGTTTCATCGATCCAGCTGTCTTCGTCGTTGACAAAACCATCGCAATCGTCATCAACGCCGTTGACGCAGACCTCCGCCTGATCGGGAAACACGAGCGGATTGTCGTCCGCACAATCGCCGATTTGGCTCGACTGGTTCGGCCCCAGAGCGCAGCCCGTAGCGGCTGGTCTTCTGTACCGTACCCGTCGCCATCACCATCAAACCACACGACAATATTGTCCACGGTATCGGAATCATCGTCGTCGATCAGCGCGTCGCAGTCGTTGTCGATCGCGTCACAGAACTCCGCCGCGTCTGGATGGACGGTGGCGACAGCGTCGTCACAGTCCGATCCACCCAGTGCCGACGTCGCGTAGCCGTCCAAGTCCCCGTCACACGGACACAACTCGGCACATCCGGGCGCGACACAATCGTCGTCCAAGCAGTCTGACGCGCCATCGTTGTCATTGTCCAACCCATCGTCACACGACTCGACGGCATCCGTAGGAGGCTCGGAGGTGTGGGACGTGGGCTCCGTACCCGGCGTCGGAGACGGCACCGTCGGCATGAACGGCGAAACCGGGTCGGGCCCAAACGCCTTCTCTGCAGCCGTGTTGCATGCAAGCACGAGCCACAGACGCACCAGCCCCTCCTCGTTTTTCTAGTGTACCACAGCGCGTCGCCTATGCGCGCGCAGCGCCTTCACCGTGCGCCACGGGACTTGACTCGCAAACAGCAAGAAAAGGGCAGGCCCGAGGTGATTCATCTCCCAAGCCAGTCCAACCTGCCCATCGGCCATAAACGCGAAGCTCCGGGTCAGGCCGCAGCCGAAACACTCAATGCCGAACAACAGCCGCGACGTGCAGGTGACTGGCACCTCCCAACCCCACAAGGCGACGGATTCCGTTGTCGGGACCAACACCCACGCAAGCAGAATCACCGCACCACACACCGCAGCGGTGAGCCATTCGGCCGTAGGGTCACTCCTCTTCTGCGCCATGTCTCGACTTGGCACCGTCGACTCGCCCCAATTGCCGGGCCATTCGATCGACAATTCCGTTGACGAATGCACCCGAATCCGCGCCGCCAAACCGCTTGGCGAGCTCGATCGCCTCGTTGATCGTCACGCTGCCAGGGATGTCAGGGCAGGCCAACAACTCAAACGTCGCAATCCGAAGCACATTGCGGTCTACGACGGGCATGCGCACCACGCGCCAATGCGCACTGACACCTTCCAACAACCCGTCGATCTCTTCCTTGCGCGCGTCGGCACCCCATGCAAGCCGTTGAGCGAACTCCACCTCGTCGCTGTCCGCCGGGCGTGCTTCTCCCAGGCCGTCATCTTCGACAAGCGTGGTCCACAACTCCGAGAGGACCCCGCGAACGGACACATTGCCCAAGTCGGAGGCGACCAACGCCGAAAGCGCATATTCGCGGGCACGCCGTCGCGAACTCAAGGCATGTCCGGATGTCGAAGGAGGTTGGCCATCTCCACCGCGGATTCCGCCGCCTTCGCGCCTGCGTTGCCGAGTTTTCCGCCCGCGCGATCCAGCGCCTGTTCCATCGTATTCGTGGTCAACACCGCGAAGATCACAGGCAACCCCGTTCGCCGACTCACCTCCGCCACGCCGCTCGACACGGCGCCGGCCACGTGGTCGAAATGGGCAGTCTCCCCTCGAACGACCGCGCCCACCGCGATCAAAGCCGCATAGCGACCCGAAGTCGCAAGCTTTAGGCATACGAGGGGAATTTCGAAAGATCCTGGGACCCACACAACCGTCACGCGGTCTTCGGACACCCCAAGGCGGCGAAAACCGGTCAGGCAACCCTCGATGAGTCGGCCTGTCACCAAGTCATTGAATCGCGCCGCCACGATGGCGAATTCGCCGCCCCCGTCCACCAATGTTGCTTCAATTACGTCGGGCATATCCCCTCCGGCGAAACGCGTTCAACGACCCGCAAACCATAGGCTTCGATGCCCACAATGGGCCGACTGCTCTGGGTCACCAAGCGGAGGTCGCCTAGCCCCAAGTCGAGAAGGATCTGACACCCCGTGCCCAGGTCACGGAGCACGTCGGCGGCCGGAACCGAGGTCTGTGTCCGCTCACCCTGGAAGTCCGCGACAAAGGCACTATCGACCACGGCAGTTGGACTGCTCAGGTGCATGAGTACCACCGCGCCCCTGCCCTCGGCGGCGATTTTTACCAAGGCCTTGCGGGTCGCGTCAGCGCCCGCGTCTACGCCGTCCCCAAGAAAGCTCCACACAGGCGGCGCGGTGGCCACGCGAACCAGCGTCGGCGAACGATCTAGCTGGCCACGCCACAACGCGACGTGCCGCCCCGTCCCGCCGAGGCCTGTGTACAACCGGGTGTGGAATTGCCCCAAACCGGGAATCTCAACTGCGCCATCCCGGCTGCGATTCACGACACGTTCGTTGCGCATCCGGTAACGAATCAGGTCGGCCACAGCGACCAAACGCACGCGGTGAATCGCCCCAAATACGAGCAACTCCGGCAAGCGGGACATCGAGCCGTCTGCGTTCATGACCTCGCAGATCACGCCCGCTGGCAACAGCCCCGCCATGCGGGCGAGATCGACCGATCCTTCGGTCTGTCCCACGCGTTCCAGCACCCCGCCATCTCGGGCACGAAGCGGGAAGATGTGCCCGGGCGTCACGATGTCGCGAGGATGAGCTTCCGGTCGGATTGCGACGGCCACGGTGCGCGCCCGATCGCTCGCGGAAATGCCAGTCGAAACGCCTTCCCGCGCTTCGATGCTGACCGTGAACGCCGTGTGCCACGCACTCTGGTTGTGGGCCGTCATCATCGGCAAACCCAGTCGTTCGACCTGAGACCCCGTCAACGACAGACAGATGAGGCCACGCGCATGGGTGGCCATGAAGTTGATCGCCTCGGGCGTGATTCGCTCGGCAGCGATGACCAGATCCCCTTCGTTTTCACGATCTTCGTCATCGGTCAAGATGACCATCCGACCCGCCGCGATGTCAGCGAGCGCCAGTTCCACCCGCACAATCGGATCAGCGTGCATCACCACAAAGTCAGACGGCGTCTGCATCACGACCTCCCAGCGACGAGGCGCTCGACGTAGCGCGCCACCACGTCGATCTCCACGTTGCACCGGTCGCCTGTCCGCCACTCGGTCAGGCGTGTGACGGCCAGCGTGTGCGGGATGAGGTCGATGCGGAAGGCGTCACCGTCGACCTCGTTGACCGTCAGCGACACACCGTCGACCGTGATGCAGCCCTTGGCAGCGACGAACCTTGACAGCAACGTTGGGACGCGGACCCACGCTGTGAGTCCGTCGGTGCGCAAATTCACGCGTTCCACGACGCCTACACCATCCACGTGGCCAAGCACGAGGTGGCCGCCGAGCCGATCCGCAAGCCGCAGCGCCCGTTCCAAGTGAACGCGGCTACCTACGCGTAGGGCACCCAACGTCGTCACCGCCAGCGTCTCCGGGCCCACGGTGACACGAAATTCATGGTGACCGGCGGCCTCAACGGTGAGGCAAACGCCGTCAACCGCGATGCTTTCGCCCAGCTTTGCGTCGACCAACGGCAACGTCGGGCGCAAGAGGACCGAATTTCCCCCTGGAACCGCCGCTACCGCAATCACGACGCCGAGATCCTCGACGAGACCCGTAAACACGCGCGGCGGATAGTCCGGCGACCGCGGGAGCGCAGCAGCGCCGTTTACAGCCGACGCGCGGCAAACATGTCAGAGGTCACCCGGTGCAGGCTCCCACACGATCCATGCGTCAGGACCGACGGCGTCGACCGAACACACACCAAATCGCGGCAACGCGTCTAAACGGTCCACGGGCGGACCCCCGAGCGCCGTGCGACCGCCCGGCAGCCATCGCCCGCCGATGACTGTGACCAGCCGGTTCACGCGGTTCTCGTCGATAAAACTCCGCGCCACCGTCGGTCCACCCTCCACGAGGATCGACCGAACGCCGAGCGCCGCCAACGAATCAACTGCGGCACCAAGGTCCACCCGCCCATTCACCAGAGGAACCGAGAGAACGTCACATCCGCGAATGCGCACGCCAGGCCCCGCAACCACCACCGCACGACGCGAACCGGCCGTCAAGGCGGCCCCGAGGGGCAGGCGACCCCGGCTGTCCAACACCACGGGAAGGGGATCGGCGCCCACTGCGTCTCGTACCGTCAACCGCGGGTTGTCCGCAAGGACCGTCCCGATGCCCACAAGGACCGCGTCATGGGAAGCGCGAAGCGCGTGCACCCTCGCCCGGCTCTCCGGACACGTGATCCACTGGCTTCTCCCTTCATGCGTCGCGATCGCTCCGTCGAGCGACATCGCCAGCTTCAGGGTGATTCTCACCCACTTCTCTGCAAAGGCGCCAGCACCTCAAGAAACTGCTCGATGCTCTCGAAATTGCCGTACACGCTCACAAATCGCAGCCAAGCCACAGGGTCCGTGTCACGAAGTACGGCGCTGACTGCGTCGCCCACTTCTCGGCTAGGAACCTCCCCTTCTCGTGCCGCCGCCAGACGCTGTTCCACCTTGCGAACGATCCCGTCCAACTGCGCAGGGTCGAACGGTCGTTTGTGACAGGCCAGCGAAATGCCGCGCATCAGCTTTTCGCGGCTGAACGGTTCCCGTGCACCGCTGCGTTTCACGACCCACTGGACGCGATCCTCCACCCGTTCATGGGTGGTGAATCGTCCGCTACACTGCGGACATTCCCGGCGGCGACGGATGACGCCGTCTGCGGCGCGCGAGTCAATGACCCGCGTGTCGTCGTCGCCACAGTCCGGGCACCTCATCCGTACAGATCCTCGGGGTAGGGGCGGAAGGACGCGCAAATGGCGTGAACTTCGGCACGAACCCGCGCCAATGTGGCGCTGTCGTCTCGATGGTTGAGCACGTCTGCAACGAGGTGACCGACCCGTTCAGCCTCCACGGCACCCAACCCCCGCGTGGTCATTGCAGGCGTGCCGATTCGAATCCCCGAAGCCTCCAGTGGGCCCCTCTTTTCGCCCGGCACGGTGTTCTTGTTGACGGTGATTCCGGCCCGACCCAGGGCGTCTTCCGCCTCGCGCCCACTGCAACGGGCGCCCAAATCGACAAGTAGCAGGTGGTTGTCCGTACCCCCGCTGACCAGTCGAAAGTCGCGCGCGATCAATGTGGCGGCCATGATTGCGGCGTTGTCCACGACGTTCTTGATGTAGGTCGCAAAGGACGGCTGAAGCGCCTCTGCAAAGGCGACCGCTTTCGCAGCCACGACATGGCAAAGCGGCCCCCCTTGGATTCCCGGGAACACCGCCTTGTTCATCGCGGGCGCGCGTTCGCGATCGGCGAGGATCAGGCCGCCTCTTGGACCTCTCAGCGTCTTGTGCGTTGTCGAGGTGACGATGGCACAATGCGGAACTGGGCTCGGGTGAAGACCCACAGCCACCAAGCCAGCGATGTGGGCGATGTCCGCGACCAACAACGCGTCCACTTCGTCTGCAATCACCTTGAAGGCTGCGAAGTCGATCACGCGAGCGTAGGCCGACGCGCCGGTCACGATGACCCTCGGCCGAAACTGCAGGGCCAATTCCCGGACCCTGTTCATGTCAATTCGTTCGGTCGTCGCGTCGAGCGTGTAATGAACGGGCTTGTAGATCAGGCCCGAAGCACTGACGGGCGACCCATGGGTGAGGTGGCCGCCGTGCGTCAGATCCAGTCCCAGAATCGTGTCACCCGGGCGACACAGAGCCAGGTACATGGCGGCGTTTGCCTGTGCACCCGAGTGTGGCTGTACGTTCGCGCCGACCGACCCGAACAACTCTTTCGCCCGTGATCGAGCGAGTTCCTCGATCACGTCGACATGCTCACAACCGCCGTAGTACCGCTTTCCGGGCAAACCCTCGGCGTACTTGTTGGTGAGAACCGTGCCTTGGGCCTCCAAAACCGCAAGCGAAACGTAGTTCTCTGACGCAATCAGTTCGAGGTCGTCTTGTTCTCGACGGAATTCCGCTCGAATGGCCGCAGCGATGTCAGGGTGCTGCGCGGTCAGAAACTTCATCGGGGCTCCAATTTGTCAAACAGTGCGACCCGAGCCGCGTGCCGACCGCCCGCAAAGCTCGCGCCCATCCACGCGTCCACCAGCGCGAGCGCCAGGCCGGAACCGACGACGCGGGCGCCGAGGCACAACACACGGGCATCGTTGTGCTCGATGGCCATGCGGGCCGAAAACGTGTCGGCAACGACCGCCGCGCGAACCCCAACAACCTTATTGGCGGCCATGGCCATGCCTTGGCCCGTGCCACAGACAAGCACGCCCCGGTCTGCCTCGCCACTGGCGACTCGTTGGGCAACCCGCAGCGCGAACTCTGGGTAGTCACACGACGAAAGCGCATGCGTGCCGACGTCTTCGACCTCATGTCCCGCGATGGTAAGGTGGGCTGCCACTGCGCGTTTCAGTTCGAGCCCCGCGTGGTCGGAACCGAGGCAAATGCGCATTCAACCTCCGAGGGCGGCCGCCTATCTCGGCTCAGGCCCCGAACACGACGACCGCATTGGTTCCACCGAACCCAAACGCATTCGACACCGCGTACTTCAGGTCCACTTTGCGCGCCGAACCCGGGACGTGATCGAGGTCACAACCGGGATCGGGGGTCACCAAGTTTGCAGTCGGCGGCACCAGCCCATGCCGAAGCGCCAACACGGTTGCGACGGCCTCCACACCCCCAGCAGCGCCGAGCAGGTGACCCGTTGCGCCCTTCGTGCTCGTCACCAACAACCGCTCTGCATGGGCGCCGAACACCGTGCGAATCGCCGCCACTTCCGCGGGGTCGTTCGCAGGCGTACTGGTACCGTGCGCATTGACGTAGCCAATGTCGTCGGGCCTCAACCCCGCCGACCGCAACGCCAAAGCCATGCACCGAGCCGCGCCTTCTCCGCCGGGCGCGGGCGCAGTCACATGGTGGGCGTCTGACGTTGCCGCATACCCAGCGACGCGCGCGAGTATCGTTGCCCCACGTCGGTTGGCATGTTCCTCCGACTCCAACACCAACACGCCCGCTCCTTCCCCCATCACAAAGCCGTCCCGATCGCGGTCGAATGGCCGCGAGGCCGCCTCAGGCTGGTCGTTACGGCGACTCAGCGCGCCCATATTCATGAAGCCGACGTACCCAACCGGATGCAAGCTCGCTTCCGTCCCGCCGCACAACGCGACGTCCACCGTACCATCCCGAATCGCCCGCCACGCCTCGCCGATCGCGTGGTTGCCCGCGGCGCAGGCGGACGCGATGCACAGGCTCGGACCCGCCGCGCCAAAACGAATCGATAGATGCCCCGCTGCCAGATGGATCAGGGACCGCGGGATAAAAAACGGGCTCACCCGACCATGCCCCTCAACGGGCAGCCGCTCTGCCCCGACACAAATCTCCGGAAAGCCGCCGATTCCAGACCCGAGCCACACGCCAAACGCATTCCGCTCGGGCCAACTGCCCTCTCGCACAAAGCCCGCACAGCCCATCGCTTCTTCTGCAGCCGCGATCGCATACGCCATGAACAACCCGAGGCGGCGCGCTTCCCGGGCGCCTACCCGATCGTCCACGTCAAATCCCTTGACCTCTCCTGCCACTTGGCATTTGTAGTCATCCACTGGAAAGCGGGTGACCCGTCCTGTTCCGGAACGACCCCGCACCAGGGCATCCCACGTCGAGGGGACGTCGAGTCCGCAAGGCGTGACTGCACCAAGGCCTGTGACGACAACGGACCGCAACCGAGAAGCCTAGGTCAGCTCATGCGGTTGACGATAAAGTCGACCGCGTCCTGTACGGTCCGGATCTTCTCGGCGTCTTCGTCGTCGATCTCGAGATCGAATTCCTTTTCCATGGCCATGACCAACTCGACAATGTCGAGCGAGTCGGCGTTGAGGTCGTCAATGAACGACGCCGTCGACACCACATCCGGCCGTTTCACGCCAAGACTCTCGGCGATGATGTCCTTGACCTTTTCTTCCAACTCGCCGCGGGACATCAGCACCCTCCGAAGCCTCGTGCCCTAACGCGGCACGACACCACCGCAACGGTCAGCCCAGCGCGCGCCTCACCGCATCGACGGTACCCCGAACCGCGGCGTCATGCGCAACGCCGATCGCAGCGCGCACCGCGCCAGCCCTGGCACGCCCGTGTCCCACGACCACCGCCCCGCCGACACCGAGCAAGAGTGCGCCCCCGTGCGCGTCCCAGGCCACGCGATTGCGGAATCGCCCAAACGCGGGAGAGAGCAACCATTTCCCCAACGACCCCCTCGGTGTTCGGGCCACTTCTTCCGAAAGCAGGCCTACGACCGTCGCGACCGCGCCTTCTGCGGCCTTGAGCAACACATTGCCAACAAACCCGTCGCAAACAAGCACATCGCAGGCCCCCGCCATCGCTGCGGACGGCTCTACGTTGCCTACAACGTGCAGACCGGACGCCTCTCGGAGCAACGGCAACGTCGCCCGCACCTGCATATTTCCCTTGCCGTCTTCCTCCCCGTTGCTCAACAGGCCCACCCGCGGCGCTTCGATTCCCAACGCCACCGCATACGCGGCGCCGAGTCGGGCAAAACACACAAGCTGCTCAGGACGGCAGTCCACGTTGGCACCGGCGTCGAGCAGCACCAAGCGGCCACCGTCCATGCGAGGAAGCAGGGTAGCCACCGCCGGACGGTCCACGCCCGGAAGCGCACCCAACCGCGTCACCGCGGCGACCAGGAGCGCACCGGTGTTTCCACAAGAAACGACCGCAGAAACACGACCGTCCCGCACCGCTTCGACGGCGACGACCAGGCTGCTGTCGCGCCCATTACGCACCGCGGCCACCGGCGACTCGTCCATGGCGATTGTCGCCGCCGCATGCAGGATCGGCACCGAAGAGCCACGCGGGAGCAACGGAGCCAGGCGGCTTCGGTCCCCGACCAGCACGACCGAGAGGCCGTCGTTGGCTGCAGCAAGCGCGCCCGCAACCAACTCAGCCGGTGCGTGATCGCCACCCATCGCGTCCACGGCGATGACAGCGCGGTCGCCGCCCATCAGTCGCGAGCGACGCTCACGACTTCACGACCACGGTATTGGCCGCAATGGCCACACACATGGTGACGAAGCTTCAACTGGTTGCAGTTGGGGCACGCCTCGCTCGCAGCCGTCTCAATGAGATGATCATGCGAACGGCGCATCCCTCGGCGGCTGCGCGACATGCGCTTCTTAGGTACGGCCATGGGGTCCTCCGAAATCGACCACGGGACGCCAATGGGCGTCGGGGCCCCGCCTGCTAGTGCGTCCGCCGCAGGGCCGCAAATGGACTCGACGCAGGATCCCGTGTCGCCTCCAACATTGCTGCTGTTCGGGCATCGCAAGCCGGCACGTCCGCACAGACGACGAGCGAAGGAATCGCCAGTGCCAACGCCTCAGTCACGACGTCGGCCGCCGACACATGGCCGTCTTCGTACCAACCCTGTTCCATCTCTTCTTCCGACAACTGCTGCTCCCCAGGCGCGCCGTTTGGATCGACCGGTTGATAGGTCAACGCAACCTCGGACTTGACTTCAAGCGCAACGTCCTCGGCGCACCGGTCACAGACACGCGCTGCAACTGCCACCAATTTCACATGCACGGCAACCCGCCCATACGTGCCAGGCGGGTGAACAACCAACACCCCAGACAGCACCGTCGGCGGCGCTTCCAACGCCCTTACCGCCGCCTCCCGCGCCCAAGGCGTCGCCAGGGACACCTCGATTCTCCGCCCCTGCGACGGAATTCCGTCCACTGATACGCGCATGGCAGCCCCCTAACTTCGCGCGGGCTCGACCCGTAGATCCCAGGGTGATCGCCAGGCCTCGGCGGGCGGGCTAAACGCACCCATGGCATGGCTAGCGCTGCTGTTGGCGTGTGCTCCCGGGGCAGCCGAGAATCGGGCGTACGCCGACGCGCTCGCACCCGTGTTGCTGGAAAACGGGTTGCTCGCAGACCAGTTGCTCATCCTCGCAGGCGCCGTCCACGACGATCGTGTCAACAGCTCCCTCCTCACGACGAGGTGGTCAGAGGAAATCGTCGTGCTCGCCGAGCGCGTCGCGATCGAGGCCGCGGCCGTTCCCGCCCCACCCGCGTGGCGAGCGGATCACGCCTCCCTACTCGCTGCCTGGAAGGGCAGGGCCGGCGCACTTCGCGACGGGGCCTCAGCATTGGCGGACGGCGATCGGGCCGGGTGGGAAAGCGCCAGAGCGGCCGCAACGCGGGCACAATTGGACGAAGAGGCTTGGTTTCGAGCAGCCAACGACCGTCTCGGGCCGTCGGGCATGCACCTCAATCCGCACCCTTGACACCGACCGCGACCAAGCTAACTACCGCGCGACGTTGACCCGTAGTCGAATTGGCAAGACGTCGGGTTCTGACCCCGAAGGTTCTAGGTTCGAGTCCTAGCGGGTCAACCAATTCGCTCCCATCGTCCAGCGGTTAGGACAGTGCCCTCTCACGGCACAGACAGGGGTTCGATTCCCCTTGGGAGTACCAAACCTGCGCCTGTCAGGAGGCCGTCTTGGTTCGGGTCGCGTTCTTGGCGCTCGCCGTGACCGGTTGCGCCTCAGAGGCCACGGTCCAGGCTGACATGGAGTCTGCCCTGACCGCGACCGGACACGCGTTCGCAGGCAGCCTGCTCGTGACCGAATTTTCGCAGAGCTTGGTCGCGCCCCCCACATCCTCAACGGCGACGCCCAGTGCGCTCCTGCGGCATGCCGGTGTGCTCTGTCCGAGTCTCGCCAATTTCGGCGACGTGTCCACGCTCGACTACCTGGACGTCGGCTGCCTTCCCGATTCGCTGCTGTTTCCGGAAATCGTCGGAGGCCACGTAGAGGCAAGGGTTTCGGGCGACGTCACTTTTGCGTCCCCCGCCTCGGTGGTTTGGACCGTGCCGGCCGCGGGGTCGGTGTTTGAACTTCGGCCCCACGAGCTGCCCGTCGAAGGATCCCTCGACACAACATTGGCTGGAGGCCCACTTTCGGTCGACCTTGTCGTCAACGGTACGCTGAGTGTTCCCGAACTGAGCCTTAGGTTCACTGACGTTCGTGTCCTTCGCACCGAAGAGGAGATCCGCCTGGTCGGCCAGATCGACGTGGACTTTGGAGTCGTGGTACCGCTCGACCTCGACGGCGTCGTGATCCCCGTCAGCGACATCACGCGCCAATGCCCGACGGCCTCCGCCGGCAACATCACGAGCGACGACGGTGACGGCCCACCCGTGGTGCTCGACTTCGATGCCGGAAAAGGCGCCGCCCTCGACGTGACGCGCAACCGTCGCTCGGCGGTCAACGTCTCTCTCTGTGACTACCCGTCCACCCTCCTCTAGTCCCAAGAACACCACCATGAATCCCGCGCCGACGGCCCCCACACACTGGGGCGGTTTCGCCCTCGATCGATTCCAACAGGAAGCCATTGCCGCGCTCGCTGCCGGCCGCTCGGTTCTTGTGTGCGCGCCGACCGGTACCGGTAAGACCGTCATCGCAGACTGGATCGTTGACGAAGCCCTTCGGACCGGCCGCCGCGTCGTCTACACGGCGCCCGTCAAAGCGCTGTCGAATCAGAAGTACCGAGGATGGGCAGCCCACTACGGCGTTGAGCGTGTCGGCCTCATCACTGGCGACCTCGTCATCCGCCGTGATGCCCCGCTGCTCGTGATGACCACCGAGATCCTGCGCAACATGCTCCTGCAGGACGATGCACCGGCGGACCTGCTCGCCGTCGTGCTGGACGAAATCCATTTCCTCGACGATCGAGAGCGGGGAACCGTGTGGGAGGAGGTGCTGATCTACCTCCCCAAAGAAGTGCGTGTCGTCGGTCTCTCCGCCACGCTGTCCAACGTTTCGGATTTCGCGACGTGGTTGTCCTCCGTTCGGGGAGAACAGGTGGCGGTTGTCACCGAGACTGAACGGGCTGTGCCCCTTAAGGTGTCCTACTGTTCACGCGAAACCGGCCTCGTCGACCCAGACATCTTCGCCAACCGCATTCGTTCTCATAGCAGCGGCAGTAGCGGGTCGGATCGAGGAAGGGGAAGGGGAAGGGGACACAGCCGGGGCACCAGTCACATCGACGTGATCGCCGCACTGGACGATCGCGATTTGCTTCCTTGTCTGTACTTTTCTTTCAGCCGACGGGACTGCGAGGGGCTTGCTCGCGCGCTCGCCCGCCGCCCTCCGAACTTCTGGTTGACTGATGAAGAAGTCGCCGCCGTGGACGCTGCGATGGCCGATCCCGACGTTGCGGACGTCGTAGACCAAAACCTGGCGGAAACGCTTCGCTTGGGCATCGCTTGGCACCACGCCGGGCTGCACGTTCGCCTCAAACAACTCGTCGAGCAGTTGTACGAACGCCGCCTCATTCGGGTGCTTTACTGCACGTCCACGTTTGCATTGGGCGTGAACATGCCCGCGCGATCCGTGGTTTTCCACGGGTTGTTCAAATTCGACGGCCGCGCGGTCGCGCCGCTGACAACGCGCCAATTCATGCAAAAGGCGGGCAGGGCAGGGCGCCGCGGCCTCGACGATGTGGGTCATGTGGTTGTACGCATCGACGCCGACGAATGGGATCGCGTTGCGCCAGTGTTGGAGCGGCTCCGCCAGGCGCGCCCCGAACCCGTACGCAGCGGTTTCAACTTGTCGTTCAGCTCCGTCACCCGCCTGTTGCAGCGCCACGGGTTCGAACGCGCACGCGAGGTCGTCGACCGCAGTTTTCTCGCGTGGCACCTCGGACGAAAAGCCGCGGCTGACACGGCTGCTGCACGCCTCGCTGCCCGACCGAAGGACCAGAAACGCCTTGAACACCGCGCCACCGAGAGTGTGGACCGCTGTTGGAACGAATTCCAAGAGAAAGTCCATTTTCTCCGCGGTATTGGGTACCTAGACGAAGAATTCGCCTTCAATGCCGGGGCCAACGTCCTGCTGCACCTCCAAATGTCAGAGATTCTCGTCGCCGAGCTGTTCCTGCAGGGCCTGCTCGACGAACTGCCACCACACGTGCTGTTTGGCTTGTGTTGTGCGTTGGTGTCCGACCTGCCACGCAATGCCCATCGCCGCTCCCGCACCACACGCGAAGAGAAACAACTGGCGGGTCGAATCCGCGCCATCGTCGAAACGCCGGCCGTCGAAGAAGCCGCTAGGTTGACAAATACGCCGACGACCTTCGACCCCAACCTGATTCCCTTCGGGGTCGGCTGGGCCCGTGGGGTCCCGTTGGCCGCATTGATGGAAGACCTTGAATGCGAAACTGACGTGTCCGGCGACATCGTCGGCGCCTTCCGCCGCGCGAAGGATTTAGTAGGTCAACTCGCTCGTGTCTGGGAACACGATCCCTCCCGACGGGACGAGATGCGAGCGCTGATGCGCACCGTAGACCGCGACGAGGTCGAAGTCATCGCGTAGAGCGAGTCTTAGGTGGTGGCCAGGTTCCGGTGTCGCACGTCCTGATCATCCACGAGGAACACGACCAACTGCGCGACACGGACCGCATGATCCGCCATCCGTTGAACCTGACGCAACGAACTGGACAACAGGAACGCACGATCTGCTTGGCCTGGCGCCACAGACGCTGCTGCCGCGAGTCGTGCCAGCCCCTGCCGGTGCAGGTGGTCCACCTCTTCGTCCCGTTCCATGATGGCGCGAGCAAGGTTTGCGTCGTGGACCCCGAAGGCCGTCGTCGCCTGCCGAATCATCCCGACGGCTACCTGCGCCATGACTGGGAATTCGAGCCCCGGCTCCAGCCCCGGCGCCGTGCCGAGGTCAATCGCTCTGTCCGACAAGTTGACCGCGTGATCTCCGATTCGCTCTAGCTCCGTCACTACCTTGAGCGAACAAACCAGAAAACGCAGCGCACTGCCCGACGCCGGATAACGAGCGAGTCGCGCCACCACGAGACGATCGATTTCCGTTTCCAGGTGGTCGAGTTCGACGTCGGCAACCGCAACCGATCGCGCCAAAACCAAGTCGCGTTCTGCGACGCCGCGGGCAGCGAGTCGGGCCATCGATTCGGCCCGCACACCCATGCGCAGCACCAGCGACCGGATGTGGTCCAATTCCTCGTCGTGCGGCGTTACCATACACGCCGCTAACTCCGTTCACCTGCTCGCAGGATCAAACGAAACGTGCTGCCCTTTCCGGCCACGCTGTCGACCACAATCCGCCATCCACACGCGATCGCCAGATGTTTCACAATGGCGAGGCCAAGCCCGGTGCCGCCGGCAACCCGCGCGCGACCGTCGTCCACCCGGTAGAATCGCTCAAAAATGCGCTCCTGATGCGCCGCTTCAATGCCGATTCCGTCATCCGCGACCTCGATCCACACCTCCGCGCCGTCGCGGCGAGCCGTCAACCGAACGCGGCCCCCGGCGGGCGTGTAGCGGACAGCATTGGCCACCAAATTGGACACCGCCGTCGCCAGCGCGTCGGTCTGCACGTACGCATACACCCCGGCCGGAAGGTCCACGTCAAAGTGCACACCCTTGTCGCGCGCCACGTCCATCCCGCCCCCTGCAGCCGTCAGCACGAGCGGGCCCACGGGGAGGACCTCAAGCGGCAGGTCTCGCCGTCGCATCTCAATCCGATGCAACCGCAACAGCGCCGAGAACAGGTCGCGCAACCGCTCGGCGTTTCGGTAGACGGCGTCCAGCATTTCGACGAGTGCGGGATCCATCCGTTGGCGATCGAGCAGTGCCGTCTCCGTGAACCCAAGAATCGCCGATAGCGGGGTTCTCAACTCGTGCGATACGTTGGCAACGAAATCCGTCCTGCTGCGCTCTGCCTCCGCCACCCGGGTCCGGTCCTCGACCACGACCGCCACCTGCCCCGACGGCAGCAGCGTCGGCCGCAACACCACGTCCAGCCGTTCACCCACAGCATCGCGGCCACGCAAATCGCCCCCGCGCGCCGCTTCGACCACGGCCACCAACTCGGGGGGCGGTCCGACCTGAAGCAGCGGGACACCAGCAACCGCAGACGAGAGACCCAGAACGGCGACCGCACGAGGGCTGGCTTGCACCACATTGCCGTCGGGCCCCACCCGAATGACGGCCAACTCGGTGTCGAACTGCCAATCCTGCACCACCACACGAACAGGTGTCGGTGGCTCGGTCCGCGGCTGAAATACCCGTGTGGGCTCCCGTGTCCTGGCGGCCGCAACGGCGGCGACGACTGCCAAAACGACCGGCCATGGCGTGTCCCACCACAACCCGACCCCCGTAAGGACGGCGATGAGCGCCAAAATCGTCCATTGCGCCCGCACCACCTGCGTCACGCCGAATCGGACTTGAACCGGTAGCCCACCCCGCGGACGGTCTCGACCCGAGAGCCAACCTCCTCACCCAGTTTTTCGCGAAGCCGCTTGACGTGGGTGTCTACGGTTCGGGTGACGATGTGAGGAGACATGTCCCATACGTCTCGCAACAAGGCAGGGCGGCCGACGACCCGACCGGCCCGGCTCGCCAAGACGAACAACAAACGAAACTCCGTCGCTGTGAGTCCCAGCTCGGCGCCATCGACAAAGGCTCTGTGCGCGCCGCTATCGATCCGCAGCGGACCAAATTCGAGGAGGCTCTCCGAAACTTGGGGCCGTTCATCGTGACGTCGAAGCACGGAGCGAATGCGCAGCATGAATTCGCGCATCGAAAACTGGCTTTTCACGACGTAATCGTCGGCCCCCACCTCGAATCCGACAACTCGGTCGATCTCGTCACCGCGCGCCGTCAGCATGATGATGGGCACGGCCGCCGTTGTCGGAATCGCGCGCAAACGCCGACAAATTTCCGTGCCAGCCATGTCGGGAAGCATGAGGTCCAGCACAACGAGGGCCGGCATCGCTCGGGCCACGGCGGCCAGTGCTTCTGCGCCGGTAGCAGCGGTAGCCACCTGGAAACCCTCTTTCTGGAGGGCGAGCACCAACATACGACGAAGGTCGGGCTCATCATCGACGACGAGAACCAGCCGAGGCGGAACCATGGGTGGATGTCCTATCGCCTGCGCACGCGACCGCCAGCCAATCGCGCGGTGGGCTGCTACAGCCCCGCCGGGAGTGCGGCGTGTTTGGTTGTTTGCTCGCTTTCATGCCGCCGGCGCTCGCCGCTTCGTACGACCCAGAACTCCGGTGGCGGACGATAACGACAGAGCATTTTCATCTGCACTTTCATCAGGGCGAGGAACAACTCGCGGAGGAACTTTCCCACACCGCCGAGCGTGTATTTGACACGCTCGTCGAGGAAATCGCATGGGACCCGCGCGGCCGCATCCACGTCATCATCGTAGACCGCACGGACCAATCGAACGGCTTTGCGTCCACCATTCCGTACAACGCCATCGTCATCTATGCGACCGCGCCGATGCCCGACTCTAGCCTAAGCCTGTACGAGGACTGGACTACGGCACTGTTTACCCACGAACTGAGCCACATCCTTCATATCGACAGCAACCATGCAATTGTGGCAGCGGCCCGCAAGGTGCTCGGCCGAGTGGCTACGACGCATCAGGCCTCTCCGCGGTGGATCATCGAGGGTTTCGCCACATTTCAGGAGACGCGGCAGACCACAGGAGGTCGTGGCCGGGCACCGGCCGCAGAGATGGTGAAACGCACATCGGCGCTTCAGGACCCTTTTCCGCAGCTGGGCAACCTCGACGGGTTTCAGCCCGATGCACCCGGCGGCAACCTCCGCTACCTGTTTGGGCAGGATTTCATCCAATGGATCGCCGACCACCAGGGGGAACAGAGTTGGACCCGATGGATTCACCTGTACGGCGGACACGTTCCCTTTCTGCTTCCCACTCAAGCCACCTTTGGGCGATCCTTCCAATCCATGTACAAAGATTGGAAGGCGGACGAGATCGCCGACGCATTGTCGGTCGCTGCCGACGTGCGCGCCGCCGGGGAGACCGAGAGCCGTCTGTTGTCGGACCCGGGCGCTTCTTGCAGCGCACCCGCGTTCTCTCCAGACGGCGATCATCTCGTGTGGAGCTGCTACGACAAGCGCAAGGGTAGCGCGATTTGGCGCACTGACGGTGACGGATACGCGCCGGTCATCGAGCTCGACCGGCGCGGGGCCTCGCAATTCACTTGGCGTTCCGACAGCCGGGCCTTCGTGTACGCGGGTGTGCACATCGTCAATCAGTTCAACACATGGTCGGACGTGTACCTACACGTGCTTGGCGAAGAGGGAACGACAGCGCTGACGAGCGGCAGCCGTGCGAGGGATCCGGATTTCTCCCCTGATGGCAGCCGTTTGTTGGTCGTGACCAACAAGGCACAAAACACGCAGCTGGAACGCCTCACCGTCGACCGTCGGCGGGAGGCACTCACGCACCGCACAGACCACGCCGTCTTCGCGACGCCGCGGCATTCTCCCGACGGCAACGTCATTGCCGTCAGCGTGTGGGAGCATGGCGCTCGCGACCTGTGGCTCTACGATCCCGAAGGCAAACCGCTGCGCCGGCTGACCGCCGACCCCGCCATCGAGGCCGACCCCACGTGGTCTGCCGACGGCCACTGGTTGTACTTCACGTCGGATCGATCGGGCATCCCTAACGTGTACGCCATCGACATCGCCACGGAGCATTTGTGGCAGGTCACCAACGTCGTCACAGGCGCCGCCAAACCATCGCTTCGCGCCGACGGTAAGCTGCTCGCGTGGCAAGAATACTCGGTGGATGGGTGGCAAATCCGAGCCATGGACGTGGATTCATCGCTCTTTTTGGACCGAGGCGTCCTGCCCCAACCCGTCCACTATGGACCGGCCACCGCGAATCTCATCACGTCCACAAGGCAACCGGCCGCGCCCGAATCACTGGCCTGGGTTGGAGAGCCGTCCAAGACGCGGAAACCCTTCGACCTCGGGAACGCCGACCCGTACGGCCAAGCCCCACCAGAGTCGGTCGACAGCTTCGATGATGCGCATGTCAGCGACGTCTTCGGCGAGGAGGCCGACTATCCGTTCACGTTCGCGCCCCACCGATACCGACCCCTTCCCGGCCTGTTGCCCCGGTACATTCTGCCCTGGTTTCAGTCTACGCCGCACGCTCCGAGCGATCCCTGGGCTTTCACCTGCATCGATCCAGTGTGGTTCTGCTCCGGCGTGCAGGCCAACATCGCGACGGGCGCGGCGGACCCCCTGCGACACGCATCCTGGGGAATCAACGCCTCGTACCGGACGGATGCGGCGGCCGGGGGCGGCAGCGCCGGCTTTGTGTGGAACCGCTACTTGCCGGTTGTGGCCATTGGCGGAAGCACGCTACCCGTCGCCGCAGCCAATCTCTTATTCGTCGACCCAGCGGCGCCCGTGGACGAAAATGGCGACCTGCTCCTCTATGCAACGGATCCAGCCACACTCTACTACGAGCGGCGAAACACCGGCTATGCGCAGGTTTCTTTCCCGTACCGCCTTCGCAGCACGCTGTTTGGCAGGTACTCGATGACCGAACGCAAAGAGCTCGACCCTCTGCCGAAGGACGTTTACCTTCCGCTCGTTCCGCTCCGCGGCACACAAGGGGCGCTGAGCGCGGGTTGGCGATTCGCGACCTCAGAGCAGACGCCGTACGCCATCAGCACAGAGAACGGCCGTGTCACCAGCGTCGTCGCGAGCGTCTTGACCCCCTGGCTCGGCAGCTTTGTGCAAGCAGAAGACGGGTCCTCCGTGCCGCTCACCCAAGTCCAACTCACCGCAGACGTGCGCGAATATGTGGTGAATCCGTGGATTCCGAACCACGTCTTTGCCTTTCAGGGGGGCGTTGGACTCGCTGTCGGAGGCACGCAATACCTCGGCAACTACCAACTCGGCGGCAGCTTTGGCGACAGCGCTTTTTACGTCACGCCCGACGAGTTTCGAATGCTGCGCGGCTACCCGTTCGCCTACGACGCCGGCGACTTGTATTGGCTTGGAACGGCCGAGTACCGCGCGCCGCTATTGCGCTTCAATCGAGGCTTTGGGACGGTACCGGTCTTCGTGCGCGACCTCAGCATCGCCGCATTCGTAGACGTCGGCAATGCCTTCGTGAACCCGACCGCTGGCACAGGGCTTCCGATCACAGCAGCCGCGTTGGGCGAGGAGGCGTTCGGCGACCCCCTCATCGGCGTCGGCGCAGAGGTCACCCTTCGCACCGTGTTGTTGTGGGGCGCAGGGCTGGACGGGCGCGCCGGCGTTGCCGTTCCCGCCACCTCCATCGACAGCCATGCGCCGGTGCCCTACCTCCAACTCGGAGGTTCGTTCTGATCGTTTTCCTGTGGGCGGTTCGCTGTTTCGCCAGTGACGCAGACGCTGTCGCATTGGGCGACTGTGGTCGAGCGCGCGCGGCGCTCACGTCCACAGACACCGACGCCGATCGGCTGGCCGCCGCACGCTGCGCACTGGACCTGGGCCGGCCAGAGGACGCCCTTGCCGACCTCCGCGGCGTCTCCGGCTTCAGCGCATGGGTCGCATGGATCCGACTCAAGGCACTCGTAGACCTGCAACGGTGGGAAGAGGCGCTGTCGGTGGACATTTCCGAACTGCCGACGTCGGCAAAGGACGCGCTTGAGGTCGAACGAGGCCGGGCTCAGGGCGCCTTAGGCCGGCCGACCCCCTGGTTGGAGGCCCACACCGATCGGTCGGACGCACGGTTCTACGCCGCAAGCGCCGCCGCACAACGTGGCGACTCTGTCACCGCGCGCCGTCTGTGGCTGCAAGGGTGGGCAGATGCAAGTCTCGGGGGTTGGGACCAGCGTGCCGCCGAATCGCTCGCAGGCCTCGGAACCTCGGTCGCTGACGTCCAGAACGTGGACGTCCGCGCCGCCGCCCGTACCCGCGTCTCCTCCCTGAGTCAGGCGGACCGCAACATCGAAGCGCTAGCGCTGCTGGAGTCACTCTCGCCCAGTCCCGACGTTGCCCAGGCGGCTCGCTACGCGCGCCTCGCCACAGCGGCCAAGGCCTACCCAAAGGCAATCGATTGGTGGACGGTCGCCCACGGCCCTGCAGCGAGCGCCACCGCTGGGCCGAAGGACCTGTTCGATCATGCGCTTACCTACGCCCGCGCCGACGACTACGAAAACGCAGCGGTCGTCTATCGTCGACTCATGGCACAACACCCAGCGACCGATGAAGCGGAATTCGCATCGTTTAAGCTCGGGTATATGCTTTGGGACCGAGGAGATTGCGCCGCAGCAATCCCCTTGCTCCTAGACGTCAAAGGCAGCCACCTTGACGAAGCGTTGTGGTTTGCCGGACGCTGTCGTTGGCGGGCGGGCGATCAGCCCGGCGCTATCGAACTCATGGGTCGCCTGCAGCGGGAAACACCCCGATCGACCTTGGTCGCCGGCGCGGCCTACTGGACTGCCAGGGGAAAACCCGAAGGTCCTGAGCGCGCCGAAGCGTTGCGATCCGTCCGGTCCCGCTGGCCTGTCTCCCTTTGGGCGTGGTTCATTCCCTCGGGTCCAAACAAACCCGCCCGGAACTCTGTCCCGATCCCCCTTCCCGCGGAGCTAGCCGAACAGCCGACCGTTCAGCGCGTCTTAGCCCTACGTGACGCGGGCCTTCTCGATTGGGCAGCGACGGAACTGCGATCCGTGCGCTGGACCGGCAGCGCCGATCCGCTCCCCGTCGCTTCTCTTCGATTTTCGGTGGGGGAGTACGCCAGCGCCCGAAAACTCGCTCAACCCGCCTGCTCCGACCCGAGGGCTAAGGCGTTGTGCAGCCCGTTACCGGAACGCGACTTGGTCAGCCGGGTCGCCAAAGAACACGGCCTGGACCCAGTCCTTGCTTGGGGCGTCATGGAAGCCGAATCAAGCCTGGACCCGAGCGTCACGAGCCCCGTGGGCGCGAGAGGACTCATGCAGCTCATGCCGACCGTAGCGAAGTCATTGCATGAGGCGCTCATGCCTGGCACGCCATTTGAGCCCGATCGCCTCTACCAAGGGCGATACAATGCTTGGTTGGGGACGTCGGAGTTGGGACGACTCCAAAACAGGTACAAAACACATCTCGGGGGCACTTCCGCGCCTGCCGTTGTCGCCGCGTACAATGCCGGCACAGACGCAGTGGACCGCTGGCTCGTTGCGTCAGACGGTGATCCCGCCTCCTTCGCTGACGACATCCCGTGGACTGAGACCCGGCGCTACGTGCGCCGCGTGCTGAGCGTCGCCTTGGACGTACGCCGCGTGTGGGGTCTCCCAGCGCCGTGAGCAAGCTGACCTGCTGTTCACCGGGTTCGGCGATGAAGCGACAGCCTCTGTGTTATGGCGCGCCGGCTCGGCAGTGCCAGGCCAACCAACGAGGAGACAATGACAAGCTGCCCATCGTGTGGAGCCCTGGTCCCGGAAGCCGCCACGCGTTGTAAAGACTGCTTTGCGGACCTGACGGCGACGAAAAAGAAGAGCAACACAACGCTCGTAGCCCTGTTGGGCATGTTCGCTTTGATGGCCATTATTGGAGCAGGTGTTCTGTACTACGGCGCCACGCTGCCCCTAGAGGAGCGCATCCTCGTGGACGAAGACACACGCTCCATCATTTGGACGACCAAGTACCGCTCCGGAATCGAGACGAAGCGATTGTCATGGGATCAGGTGCAGCGACTAGAATCGGGCACCGGCAGCGCCGGCGGCTTCGAGGTCGTGGCGATCGACCTCAGCGGAAATCGACACACGGTGATGCGGGGCGAGGTGCCCCTCGCTGGGGAGGCCTCCAGTTACGCATCGCTTATGAACAAACCGTTCACTGACCTAGACAATATCGAGAATTTGAGCCCCGCACCGAGCCCGACCCCGGCACCCACCGAGCACTGACGGAGGGCAAATACTCCGAACCCGACCGACTCCCTGGGACATCGCGGTGGACCTGGGCACATCGCGCCTCCGCTGCGTGACCGCGTCGGGCGCTCTGGCCTCGGACGAGCCCTCGCTCATTGCACGCCGCGCCGGTGGAATCATCGTTGCCATGGGCGACGACGCCGCCGATCTCCTGGGTCGTGAACCGCCAGGGGTAACCGTCACCCAACCGATTCGATGTGGCGTCGTGGTGGACCCGGTCGCCCTCGGCCCCATGCTTACCCGTGCCTTTGAGCGCGCCGGAAGGCGTCGTCCAAGAGTGCTGGCGCTCGGCGGGCCCGGCGGGGAACTAGCGGCGCGCTCTTTGGATGCGGCGTTACGAAGCGCCGGCGCATCGGACGTGTCCGTGCTCCCGAGCGCCGTCGCAGTCGCAAGCGGCATCGGTCTGCCGTTGCTCGAACCCATCGGCGCCCTCGTCATCGATATCGGCGCCGGCCAGTTGAGTGCCACGGTCCTGACCGCTGGCGAAGTTGTGGTTCGCAAGGAGGCGACGGTAGGCGGTGACGATGTCACCCTCCGAATCGCTGCCTGGCTTCGGGATGCCCATGGTCTTGACCTGGGTCAGCGCGCCTCGGAAGCCCTTAAGGTCCGTCTCGCCGCCGCCCGTCCACCCGGCGACCCCATCCGCCTGCGATGTCGGGGTCGGGAGGTCTCCACAGGGGCACCCCGGGAGGCAGAAATCGGACAAGCCGAACTGGTCGCAGCGATCAAGCCGTGGGTCGTCGCGCTGACCCACCTGGTCCTGGACGCGCTGGCCGCCACACCCCCCGAGTTGGCAGGCGACATCGCGGATCGCGGGGCCATCCTGGTAGGTGGGGGCAGCCGATTGCGTTTCCTCGACGAGGTGCTCCGGGACGAAATTCGGTTGCCCGTGGTCACCCCAGACGCGCCCGAACGTGCCGCAGTCCAAGGCGCAGCCCAACTCTTGGCTCGCCCAGCAGAAGTGCGCCCCCTCACGACGTGACCGTCGCTACTCAATCAGTTCGGAGGGTCCAATCGCCTCGTAGGTCACAGAGACCGGCGTCAACGGCTCCACCTCAAAGTCCGTCAGCAACACGCTGTTCCGCGCCGGCTGATAGGTCCACTGGGTTTCCGGCGTAAACACGACATGCGCACCGTCGATGTCGGCCGCGACCTCGATGGATTCCACAATCGGTATCTCAGACAAGAAATATTCTTGCGATGGGTTCGCCACCGTTTCACCTATTTCCCCAAGCACCGCGGCCCAGTCCTCCGTACAAATCGGGGTCAGAACGCCGCCAAGCGCTTCCGTTACCTCAATGTACCCCGACCCCTCCTCGGCCTCGAGTCCACACCCGCCCGGCGGCCCCACGATCGAGTGCACGCCCACCATCGATGGCGCGCGCTTCAGGTCGTACAGGTAGTCGATCCACTCCTCCAGCCCGATCGGCACATCCCCCGAGTGGTCCACTTCGTCTGAAAGCACGATGATTGCCAGCCGGGCCTCTTCGCGAATAAAACCCGCGTTCTGAGTTTGTCCCTTGAGCTCAATCGCCGTGTACGCAGCGGCCCGACCCATCTCCGCAGAATCACCCGAAACGCCGAGTCGAGCCATGTCATCAAAAACACTCTCAGGAAACGGGGTGGCGGGATCAATCCATTTGACTCCCTGAGCCGCCTGGAGCTGACCCGACTGGGTGGGATCCTCCATGTCCGTGGAAACAACGCCTATGTGGAATAAGAGTCCCGAACTCACAAACCACTCGATGAACACGGGGAAATTAACGGCAATCGCGTCTTGCTCGTCGTCCATTGAGCACGAGTTGTCAACGACCCACAACACGTCCACCGACGGCTCCGTCACCTGAACAAAGCTGTCCACGACCTCCACATTCACCGGCTTCGCCGCCGATGGGACGGCATCCAGCCGGCTTGGGTCTGCGAAACCGACCTCCGAGCACCCCGCCGAAAGCGTCAGGAACCACCGCATGCCAGCACCGTAGCCGTGGCTCCCGCCGGCCGCCAGCCGCCCTCGGCCCAACCTTAAACGGAGCGACCCCACCCATGAAAACATGGGTGGGGCCGCAAAAGGGTGGCCGGCGATACCTACTCTCCCACCAAGTTGCCCTGGCAGTACCATCGGCGCGACGAAGCTTAACTTCCGAGTTCGGAATGGGATCGGGTGGAACCTTCGCGCTATCGTCACCGGCCATAAGGATACGCGTATAGGGAGGGGTCGACGTTGTCGATCGGCAAGATCTTACTCTAAAACCCGTCGTCGGAGCGCACTCCGGCGAAGCCATGAGGACAATTAGTACGGGTCAGCTGCGCGCATTGCTGCGCTTGCACACCCCGCCTATCAACCAGGTAGTCTTCCTGGGTCCTCGTGGGAAAGCTCATCTTGAGGTGGGTTTCCCGCTTAGATGCTTTCAGCGGTTATCCCTTCCGTACGTAGCTACCCGGCTGTGCCGTTGGCACGACAACCGGTCCACCAGAGGTACGTCCATCCCGGTCCTCTCGTACTAAGGACAGGTCACTCTCAGCTTTCCTGCGCCCACGGCAGATAGGGACCGAACTGTCTCACGACGTTCTGAACCCAGCTCGCGTACCGCTTTAAATGGCGAACAGCCATACCCTTGGGACCTGCTCCAGCCCCAGGATGCGATGAGCCGACATCGAGGTGCCAAACCACGCCGTCGATATGAACTCTTGGGCGTGATAAGCCTGTTATCCCCGGAGTACCTTTTATCCGATGATCGATGGCCCTTCCATTCGGGACCACCGGGTCACTATGGCCTACTTTCGTACCTGCTTGATCCGTCGATCTTGCAGTCAAGCTCCCTTATGCCATTGCACTCTTCGCCTGGTTTCCGATCAGGCTGAGGGAACCATTGCGCGCCTCCGTTACCTTTTGGGAGGCGACCGCCCCAGTCAAACTGCCCACCAGCCAGTGTCCCCCCGAGGGGGTTAGACAGCCAGCACAACCAGGGTGGTATTTCAATGGCGCCTCCATCGATGCTAGCGCACCGACTTCAAAGGCTCCCACCTATGCTACACAGATTGAACCGGATATCGCTGGCAAGTTACAGTAAAGGTTCACAGGGTCTTTCCGTCTTGCCGCGGGTAGAGGGCATCTTCACCCCCATGTCGATTTCGCCGAGTCCCTGGTCGAGACAGCGCGGAAGTCGTTACGCCATTCGTGCAGGTCGGAACTTACCCGACAAGGAATTTCGCTACCTTAGGACCGTCATAGTTACGGCCGCCGTTTACCGGGGCTTCAATTCGCTGCTTTGGATTGCTCCGGACAACTCCTTTTAACCTTCCGGCACCGGGCAGGCGTCAGGCCCTATACTTCAGCTTTCGCTTTAGCAGAGCCCTGTGTTTTTGGTAAACAGTCGCTACCGCCGCATTGTTGCAACCATCTTTGGCTCCAGGCGCAGGCCCTTCACCTAGATGGCACACCTTTTCCCGAAGTTACGGTGTTAGTTTGCCTAGTTCCTTAACCAGAGTTCTCTCGAGCGCCTTGGTGTTCTCCACCTGCCCACCTGAGTCGGTTTGTGGTACGGTCGTCCTCCATTCATCACAGCCCGCGGCTTTTCTTGGAAGCTTGGGATCAATCAACTTCGGCCCGAAGGCCTTCGACATCACCTCTCAGCGTTAATGCCCACGCGTTTTATTCCTACGCGAGCCGCCTACAGGCTTGAACCCGGATCCAACACCGGGCTGACCTACCCTTCTCCGTCCCCGCACTGCTCCTGGAGGTCGGTTCAGGAATATTAACCTGACTCCCATCAGCTACGCCTCTCGGCTTTGCCTTAGGGTCCGACTTACCCTGCCCGGATGATCCTTGGACAGGAAACCTTGGGCTTCCGGCGAGCGGGTTTTTCACCCGCTTTATCGCTACTCACGCCAGCATTCTCTCTTCTGAACGCTCCACGGTCGCTCACGCTCCCGCTTCAGCGCATTCAGAACGCTCCCCTACCGGGTGTTTCCACCCCTCCAGCTTCGGCGCCACGCTTAGCCCCGTTATATTTGCGGCGCAGGAGAACTCGACCAGTGAGCTATTACGCTTTCTTTAAAGGATGGCTGCTTCTAAGCCAACCTCCTGGTTGTTTAAGCTCCCCAACATCCTTGACCACTGAGCGTGAACTTAGGGGCCTTAGCTGGGAGTCTGGGCTCTTTCCCTCTCGGCTATGAAACTTATCTCCCACAGCCTCACTGCCGGATATTACTTGCTGGTATTCGTAGTTTGAAAAGGTTTGGTAGACCGCGAAGCCCCCTAGCCTTGTCAGTGCTCTACCCCCAGCAGCATTCGTCCGACGCGATACGTCAATATCTTTCGGGGAGAACCAGCTATTTCTGAGTTTGATTAGCCTTTCACTCCGACCCACAGCTCATCCCCCGTGTTTTCAACCACGGTGGGTTCGGGCCTCCACGAAGAATTACCAACGCTTCACCCTGGCCATGGGTAGATCACTCAGCTTCGGGTCTGCATGCCGCGACTATAGCCCTATTCAGACTCGGTTTCCCTACGGCTACACCTGGCGGCTTAACCTCGCCACGACACGCAACTCGCTGGCTCATTATGCAAAAGGTACGCGGTCACCCCGAAGGGCTCCCACTGTTTGTAGGCATACGGTTTCAGGTGCTATTTCACTCCCCTCTCGGGGTTCTTTTCACCTTTCCCTCACGGTACTCGTTCACTATCGGTCAACAGGTAGTACTTAGCCTTGGAGGATGGTCCCCCCAGATTCCCACCGGCTTCCACGTGGCCGGAGGTACTCAGGAATCCCACTAGGCCGCTTTGACTTTCGCATACGGGGGTTTCACCCTCTATGCCGTACCTTTCCAGGTACTTCTGCTAGCCATTACGGTCCCGTTGTGTGGGTCCTACAACCCCGCTCCAAAATTGGAACGGTTTGGGCTGATCCGCTTTCGCTCGCCGCTACTGACGGAGTCTCATTAGATTTCCTTTCCTGCAGGTACTGAGATGTTTCAGTTCCCCGCGTTGGCTTCCCTTTCGGGATGACGCCCATGGCGTCGGGTTTCCCCATTCGGATATCCCCGGATCATCGCGTGCTTGCCCGCTCTCCGAGGCATTTCGCAGGCTCCTGCGTCCTTCATCGCCTCCTGTTGCCAAGGCATCCACCATATGCCCTTCGTAGCTTCAACACCGGATAATTGTGCGCTCGATCAACGACACCCATGACGAATCATGGGTGGATCGACATATACGTCTACCCCATTCCCTATACGCGATGTAAAAGAACAAATCGTCGAGTTTTCACTCCACGAAATGCAGGCAGAAAGAAACGAACCGTAGTCTACCCATGAGACCGCCGACCGAAGTCGGGGCGGTACTCCTAAAGGAGGTGATCCAGCCACAGGTTCCCCTACGGCTACCTTGTTACGACTTCACCCCAATCGCCGACCTGGCCGTAGACGCTCTCCTCCTTGCGGTTGGAGTGACGGCTTCGGGCGAGGCCAACTCTCGTGGTGTGACGGGCGGTGTGTACAAGGCCCGGGAACGTATTCACCGCGGCATGCTGATCCGCGATTACTAGCGATTCCAGCTTCATGGAGTCGAGTTGCAGACTCCAATCCGAACTGAGGCGTCTTTTTTGGGATTTGCTTCGCCTTGCGACTTCGCTGCCCTCTATGGACGCCATTGTAGCACGTGTGTGGCCCCAGACATAAGGGCCATGAGGACTTGACGTCGTCCCCACCTTCCTCCGGTTTATCACCGGCAGTCTCGCTAGAGTACCCAACTTAATGATGGTAACTAAGCGACAGGGGTTGCGCTCGTTGCCGGACTTAACCGAACACCTCACAGCACGAGCTGACGACAGCCATGCAGCACCTGTCTCCGGATTCTCTCTTGCGAGAGCACCCCCGCCTTTCAGCAGGGTTCCCGGGATGTCAAGTCTGGGTAAGGTTCTGCGCGTTGCATCGAATTAAACCACATGCTCCACCGCTTGTGCGGGCCCCCGTCAATTCCTTTGAGTTTCAACCTTGCGGCCGTACTTCCCAGGCGGGATGCTTAATGCGTTAGCTTCGCCACCGAAACGGTAGACGTTTCCGGCAGCTAGCATCCATCGTTTACGGCGTGGACTACCAGGGTATCTAATCCTGTTTGCTCCCCACGCTTTCGTGCATGAGCGTCAATGTCGGGCCAGAGAGCCGCTTCCGCCACCGGTGTTCCTCCTGATATCTACGAATTTCACCTCTACACCAGGAATTCCGCTCTCCTCTCCCGCATTCAAGCCAATCAGTTTCGAATGCAGTTCCTGGGTTGAGCCCAGGGATTTCACATCCGACTTAGTTAGCCGCCTGCGCACGCTTTACGCCCAGTAATTCCGAGCAACGCTTGCACCCTCCGTATTACCGCGGCTGCTGGCACGGAGTTGGCCGGTGCTTTCTTGGGGGGTACCGTCAGTATTCGTTCCCCCCGACAGTGCTTTACAACCCGAAGGCCTTCATCACACACGCGGCGTGGCTGCGTCAGGCTTTCGCCCATTGCGCAATATTCCCCACTGCTGCCTCCCGTAGGAGTCTGGACCGTGTCTCAGTTCCAGTGTGGCTGATCGTCCTCTCAGACCAGCTACCCATCGTACCCTTGGTGGGCCGTTACCCCGCCAACTAGGATTAAATAATGGGCCGCAGGCCCCTCCTCAGGCGTCTTTCGACTTTGATCCGTGGACCATATGCGGTATTAGCCAAGCTTTCGCCTGGTTATCCCCCACCCAAGGGCAGGTAACCTACGTGTTACTCACCCGTTCGCCGCTCTCCACCAGGCGAACCTGATGAAGCGCTCGACTTGCATGTGTTAAGCCCGCCGCTAGCGTTCGCTCTGAGCCAGGATCAAACTCTCCAGTTCGATCTTGCTCTATTTTTTCCGTACGCGTTGAGCCGAAGCCCAACGTGAACATTGGAATGACGGTTCGTTCGTCGGCGCCACCTTGCGGGGGTGCCAACTCTTCCTTCTGCCTGCATGTCAAGGAGCGATGACGTGGACGTTTTTACACGTCTTCCGTCTTTCCGTCGGGAGGGGTCCCGACAGCCCGGCGGCTCTAGCGCTGATGCGATGAGCCGTCAAGGAGGGCGACGTTTGCCGCCTTTTGGCAGGGCCTCGGCCCCACCGTTGGGCGACTTTGGGTCACCCGCTGCCCCGGCGTACGGCCGGGTCATTCGTACCCGGCAGGTCATGCCTGCAAGGTGACAGCCTTCTATGGGCCGCTACGGGGCCTGTCAAGGTGCGGGTGCACCCACGGTGTACACCTTCCATACCCAGGCGAGGCCCATTAGGACGAGGAATGCTGCTGCGACTTGGATTTCTCTGTCCCCGATCGCGATCGCAATGCGCGTCCACCGTCGGCGGGGGAGCACGACCTCCGCCGCAGACACGGCGAATACGAAACCGGTTGCGACGGCTAGGGCTGCCGCAAAGGGTTGGTTGAGCACCGCATCGAGCGGCCTCAGGTCGGCCATCAGCGCAAACGTCGTCGTGGCCCCACACATCGGACAGGGTAGTCCCGTCAAGACAAGGAAGGTGCAGGCTCCAAGGCCTAGTTGGCGATGGGTTCCAAAACCCGCAGCGTCAGGGGTGAGCCACCGCGCAACGCCCAGAACGGTCCCCGCGCCCACCGCAGACACGCCGCTGAGAAGTCGCTCCCAACCGGCGGCGTCAGGCCTTTGAAAGCCCCACATTAGGCTTCCGCCCCCGTAGACTCCAGGAGTACACGAAGCGAGGCGAGGTCCCTGTCGACGCCCTCCAGTTCGTTGTCGACGGCACGGCGCAGACGTTCCAACTGAGATGCCAAATTCAACGCCGCCAAGATGGCGATCGTGTACTCATCCAGGGCGGCGGATCGCCCCGCTAGGTCTTGCATGGTTCGATCCACGATCGCCGCCATCGCCGTTGGATCCTCGTCTTCGTCCCCGCGTACCGTGTAGGTCCGGCCGCGAATACTGATTTGCACGCGCATCTTTGCCTCAGGTAATCGCGTCCACGAACGCGGCGCCGTCGAAGTCGCGAAGGTCCTCTAGCCGTTCTCCAATCCCGACGAGCCGAATCGGGACGCCGGTTTCGGCCGCAACGGCAAACAATGCCCCGCCCTTCGCCGTTCCGTCCAGCTTCGTGACGACGATGCCAGTCAACGGGGTCGCGCTATGGAAGAGTGATGCTTGCGACACAGCATTTTGACCTACTGTTCCATCCACCACCAGAATCGTTTCGTGCGGTGCGCCGGGCATGGCCTTGGCGATCGCCCGACGAATCTTTGCCAGTTCGTCCATCAACGGCTTCGTCGTCTGAAGGCGACCCGCCGTATCGATCAGCACGACGTCCCGAGATCTCGCGACCGCGGCGCGAACAGCGTCGTACGCCACTGCACCCGGATCCGCACCGGGCTGGTGGGCGACGACCTCTGCGCCGGCACGTTGCGCCCAGACAGACAATTGCTCGATCGCCGCCGCCCTAAACGTGTCTCCCGCCGCCACCAAAACGCTCCGTCCGCGGGACCGAAACAGAGCTGCCAACTTCCCAATCGTCGTCGTCTTTCCACTTCCATTCACTCCGACGACCAAGATCACGAAGGGACGAACTGCCTCGTCATCCTCAAGCCCCGGCCGCCCAGCGCCAAGGACGGCAAACATCTCGGCGCGAACCGCGGCCCGTACCGCATCTGGCGCACAGCTCTTGGCCGCATTCACCAACCGTGCCGTCGTTTTCACGCCGACGTCAGCAGCGAGTAGCGTCTCCTCCATCTCCTCCAAACGGCCGTCGTCGGAACGGCCCCACAAAGCCGACAGGCGGTCCCCGACCGCGGATCGCGTGAGTCGGAGTATCGCTCGCCAACCCGACTCGACCACTGGCTCGGGGGCGGCGATTTGAACCGCTTTCGGGACCTCGTCGTCGCCGGAATCCTGACGTTGCCAAAACCGGCCAATCGCGACCGCCAGGATCACGAGCGCGACAATCGCTACCGACACCACGATGCCGCCTAAGGTCCACGACACCGACGCTCCTCTAGGGGCCGAACGCTATCGCGAGCCCAAAGGCCGGGGTTGAGAATTGGGCGCGCCATCGAGTCGCACACTGACCACCCGACTCACGCCTGGTTGGGCCATAGCCACACCGTACAGCACGTCAGCTGCCTCCATCGTCCGGCGGTGATGCGTGACGAGCAAGAGTTGGGTGTCCCGCGCCATTTCGCGGAGGATCGAGGTGAACCTGGCCCCATTTGCCTCATCCAAAGGCGCATCAACCTCATCCAAGACGCAGAACGGCGCAGGCCGGTACCGAAACAGCGCGATCAACAGCGCGATTGCGGCCATGGCCTTTTCTCCTCCAGACAACAGACTGAGGTGTTGGAGCCGCTTCCCGGGGGGTTGGACCCACAGCGCCACGCCAGCGTCCAACACGTCGTCCGTTTCCTCGAGCACGAGACGCGCAGCCCCGCCTCCCACCAGGGCCGGGTAGGCTTGCCTCAGGGCGCCATCGACGTGGTCGAAGGCCTCACGAAACCGCTCCCGACAATCGCGGTTGAGGCGCGCGATCGCAGTCCGAAGGTCGGCAACGGAGCGCTCCAGGTCCGAACGCTGTGCGTCCAGATCCGCGTACCGGGCCGACAGTTCCTCAAACGAAACGAGCGCGGAGAGGTTGACCTCCCCCAAGGATTCGAGCGCGCCTCGAGCTTCGCGCACGGCACCGACCCAAATCGCTGCATCCGAGGTGTCCGTAGTACTCCGGATCACGAGCGCTTGGACGGCTTCGATAACGACGTCGCCGACGACCGCTGCGTCAGCAACACTCGGGTCCGGCTCCAGAACCACCGGCCCTCGCGACAATCGGTCGAGGAGTCCTGGCAGCGACATCTGATACCGATCGGACACCGTCGAACGCAACGTCTCCACCTCCGCAATCGCGTCCTGGAGAAGGGCCTCTTCCTGGGCGACTCGTTCCGTGGTTTCCGCACGGCGAACGACATCGCCGCTGAGCGCAGCCTCGGCCGCTTGAAACGCAGTGCGCAACGCGATCCATCGCTCCCGAGCCAACGAGTTCGCGGCGTCAGAATCCGCCCGAATCACCTGACAACGATCCACCTCGCACTGCCACGCCGTCAACTGCACGGCGTGTCGCCCAAGCTCGCTCGTTGCCAACTCAAGCCGTGCGACAGCAGCAACCGACGCGCCTCGGGCCGTTGCAAACGCCGCCTCCGCAAATTCCTCAGCGACTCGGGCCGCGTCCTGTCGGCCTGAAGCTGCCAGGCGCTCCCCTGCCGCCGTAGCAGCAGCCCGCTCCGCCGCGAGACGCAATGCCCCGGATTCATTCGCTTTGGCGGTGGCGCGGTCGAGCACGAGATCGGCTTCAACTGCTGCCGCATCCAAGACCGCGCCTTCGCTTTGACAAAGGGCAAGGAACGCGGTCGTTTCCTTCCACGCGGCTGCTGAGGCCTGCACTGCTGCGGTCACCCGCGCGAGATCCTCGGTCGCCGATCGCCATTCGGTGTCCAGCCGCCTCAATTCCGCCTCTGACGCACCCACGCCAGCGCCCGCAACAGCCACCTCGGTCGAGCACAGCGCGAGCGCTCGCGCCTGTTGGTCCACCGCGTCGGCTGCGGCTGCAAAGATTTCGCGGGCTACGAGGGCGTCGATCACGAGCGACTCGGCCGACTCCAACACATCTTCTCGATCCGCCGTCATGGTAGCGGGAACGGGTCGTCGCTCCAACGCTGCCCGTTCGCTCGCCGACCACGCCACAATGGCAGCGCGCGCGGAAGCCCCGGCCGCCACGACTGCCAGGTCGGCTTTCGCCACAGCGTCGACGGCCTCGCCGATGCCCCGCAACGCGGTGTCGATCTCAAGACTTTGGACGGTCTCGAGCCGGCTAGAGGCGAGCGCCGACGCACAGGCCTCCACCGTGACATCCGCCTGTTTCGCCCCTTCCCGAGCCACATCGACCGAGCGCTCGACCAAAACGATCCGATCATTCACCCCAACGAGCTCAAACTCTACTTCCGTGGCTCGCCGCCAACGCGCAGCCGCATTTCCGCCGCCAGCACGCACCACACCCATCGGGTCAGTCCACACGCCGTCGCCTCGGGCGCGCACCGCTTCCATCCAACTCGACGCGCGCTCGAGCGGGGCTGCCGCCAGCGCTTCGGATGGGCCCCGCGCCGACAACAGTGCGTCCAGGTCCATCTCTGTGACGACCGGAAGGTCAAGCCAAGGGTCCAAAGCCGCCCGACGCGGATCGTCCGCGTCCGTCACCGCCGCAAATCGGACCAGCCGAACGTCTGCGCGCGCAGCGATTGCGTCGCAATCCCCTGCAGGAGGACGAAGCGCGAGCAGTTCGGCGAGCAGGCTCCCTCGGGCGACCTTCAGCGCTGACACGGAGCCCAACGCTTCGTCCATGATTCGTTTCGCGTTCTCTGCAGCCTCCGAGGCGAGGGCGAGGGCAAGCCCAGCAGCGTCCACGCGAACCGCCTGTTCCCGTTGCACGCTCGCCGAATGGGCCGCGCGGGCCCTGGCGATTCGCAGTTCCCCGTC
This sequence comes from Klebsiella pneumoniae, assembly GCA_945861065.1. Taxonomy (GTDB): domain Bacteria; phylum Myxococcota_A; class UBA796; order UBA796; genus SXOB01. The sequence goes on from CAMASI010000007.1 coordinate 63,291, forward strand.
GATCCGAATGGCTTGACGATCCGTGTCGAGCTGCCGCTCGCTAGCACCAAGGCGATCGTCCGTTTCAACGGCAAGGCGAGCCAAGGCATTGCGGTTGTGCTCGTCTTCGACGGCACGCGACTTCGCCGCCGTGACGCGCCTCAGCTCTGCCTCCGCAACCGCGGCGTCGTTGCGTGCCCGAATCGCGGCCAGCCCCGACTCAGCCTCCTGCAACGACGCTGCCGCCGCCTGGCGCAAAACCAACCCACCCTCGCTCGCCTGTTTCACCACGCCAAATGCCGTTTGTGCGCGGGCCAGCTCTGCAGACGCAACAGCAAGCGCGCGCGCAACTTCGTCGCGTTGGCCGCTCAACCGATCTCGTCGAGCCACTCGCCGCTCCGTCTCCGCCTCGGCCGACAACGAATTGTAAGAATCAACGCGTGCCTCGGCCGACGCGATCGCCACGGCGACCCGCGCCCGGGAGGCTTCCAACACCTGGCGGGCCCGAGTGGCCTCAGCCTGGGTCGCCAGGTCCGCATCGGCACCTTCAATGGCACTGATCGCGGCGTGCTCGGCCGTTTCGGCGGCCTTGACGTGCCCCGCGTGTTCCTCGCGAAACCGAGCCAATTCCCGGCAACTGGCGCCCCACGAGCGTTCCGCGGCCATGGCCCCATTGGTCGCTTGGGCAACGTCTTTCTCCGCGGCTTCGCGCCGGGTTTCGGAATCCGCCTGCGCCGCGCCCGCGCCAACCACGCGCGCCATCGCCTCGCGCAACGCAAGATCCGCCGCGTGAAGCTCATCCCTCAGCGTCGTCGCAGCCAGCTCCGCGAGCGCCAACTCAGCGCGACGGGCCCCGAGATCCGCCTCGCGTCGCGCCACATCGCGTACCGCCGCGTCCCGATCCGCACCTGCGGCACGAACACGATCGCGGAGGACCCGGCGATCCGCCGTGCGCTCATCGAAACGAACCAAAGAAACCGCGATCTCGTTGAGACGCAGCACCGCTCGCCAGCGACGCCATCGGGCAGCAGCAATCGCCGATTCGCGCATGGACACGACTTGACGACGCAACTCCGTTGCCAGGTCCGCGGCCCGATCCAGCTGCGCCGCCGTGCCAGTCAGGCGCGCCAGCGCTTCATCTCGCCGCACACGCCACGCCGAAACGCCCGCAGCGTCATCGAGCATCAGCCGTCGCTCTACGGGTGTCGCATGAACGAGTCGGTCCACACGCCCCTGCTCGACGAAAGCGTGTTGCGGGCCAATGCCGCCGTCGAGCAGCAACTCGACCACGTCCCGACGACGCACACGCGTCCCATTGATTTCGTATTCCGACCCGCCGTCCCGATGCGTCCGGCGGCACAATTCGAGCTCTGGATTGGCTGCGTACGCGCCAGGAAAGGGCTCGGATCCCTCCGCGGTGAATACCAACCTCACCTCGCAGGTCGACAAGGGTGGAAAATCGACCGATCCTCCAAAAATCACGTCCATCATCTCTGAGCCGCGAAGACTGCGTGCGCTCGACTCCCCGAGCACCCACCTGAGCGCGTCTACGACGTTGGACTTTCCGCATCCGTTTGGGCCAACAATGCCCGAAATCCCCGATCCAAACTCAAGCGTGGTTCGAATTGGAAATGACTTGAAGCCGTGCAATACGAGGCGACAGATCCGCACCGATCAGCTCCGCCGCGCTTCGACCAACACGACGTAGGACATCCACGCGACGCGGATCGTCTCGGCATCCGAGATCGTCACGGCGCCCACCACCCGACCGGGCGCACCGAGAACCCGCGAGCCGGGCGGAATCACTCGGCCGGGCGGAACCAGCGCGCCGGCACCGATCAAGCAGCCCGCCCCGATCACTGCGTCGTCGAGCACGATCGCGCCCATGCCGATGAGGCAGTCGTCTCCGACCGTACACCCGTGCAGGACAGCGCGGTGGCCCACAGTGACCCGTGCGCCTAGGCGGAGCGCCGTCCGGCCAGGATGGTTGTGGCACACGGCGCCGTCCTGGATGTTGCTATCCTCGCCGACCGTGATCCTCCCCATGTCTCCGCGCAACACAGCACACGGCCAAACGCTGGCGCGCGGTCCGATCACGACGTCGCCGATCACGATCGCAGCGTCGTGAACGAAGGCGCCTGGGTGCACCTCCGGCCATTGATTGAGCCACCCCTCGACCACACCCGCTCCTGGAGACGCGCATTAGCATCGTCGCATCCCCGTGTAGCGCCGCGGCACACCTACTTTCACCTCACCGACTGCTGTCCACCACCAGCGGTAGCCCCGGCGCCCCATCCAACACGACCGCCTCCGAGGCGAGGCGAACCGCCTCCAGCACGCCTCTCCCGTCGCGATGAAACAGCGTCAGGATTTCTTCGCCCGCACGAACATCTTCTCCGACCGGCACGCGAATTCTCGCACCGACCCCAAAGTCGATTGAATCCGCAGCCACGTTCCGGCCGGCACCCAGCACCCACACTGCGACCCCGACGGCACGCGCGTCGAGCCCTGTCACACGGCCGGATCGCGCAGCCCGGACGGCGATCGCTGTCGTGCCCGCGCCGCGCAACCCGCCGCACAGCGTTCGCGGATCGCCTCCCTGAGCGGCAACCATGCGCTCGAACCGCCCATAGGCGGCGCCCGACGCCAGCACACCGGCTGCCCTCGGATGTCCAGCGAGGGCGACCGTGAGCGCGACGAGGTCGGCCGGGCCACCCCCTTGCAAGGTCTCCACCGCCTCCTCGACCTCCAGCGAATTTCCGACTGTCAGCCCCAATGGCCGGTCCATCGCGGTCACCACCGCCGAGCAACGGAGGCCCACGCCCCGCGCCGTGCGAACCAGGGCGTCGGCGAGCGCGCGCGCCCGGTTCGGGTCGGACATGAAAGCGCCCGACCCTGCTTTGACGTCCAGCACGAGGTCCTGAACCCCGGCCGCGATCTTCTTTGACAGGATGCTGGCAACGATCAACGGGATCGACGCCACCGTCTCCGTCTCGTCGCGCAAAGCGTACAAAACGCGGTCGGCGGGTGCGAGGTCGGACGTTTGGCCGCTGATGAAGCAGCCGACGTCGGCGAGCACGCGACGCAGCGCGTCGGGTTCCAGATTCGTTCGATAGCCGGGAATCGACTCCAGCTTGTCGAGTGTGCCGCCGGTGTGACCCAAGCCCCGACCTGAAATCATCGGCACCCGCAGCCCAAGTTCCGCCCACAGGGGTGCGAGAACCAAGCTCACCTTGTCGCCGATCCCGCCCGTAGAATGTTTGTCCTTCAACGTGGGCCCCGGTGGCCACGAGAGAATCTGCCCCGAGGACGCCATTGCCTGGGTAAGCGCCACCCCGGCGTCGTCTGGCAACCCGTGTGCGAAGACCCACGCCAGCCAGGCCGCCGCTTGGGGCCGGGACACGCTGCCGTCGACCACACCGGTGACGAACGCCGCCACCATCTCCGTGTCCCGCGGCCCGTCTCTCATTGCGCGGAGGATTTCGTTGGCTCGCATAGCGCCCGTCCTAACGGAGAAGCGTTCGGGACAAGGCATCGCTGACGAAACGCCGTTTCTTCGGCAGCAGCCGACCGAGCGGACCCAACCCGCGCACGACCGCCGCTAGTTTTGGACTGCGAAGAGACGACACCCCGAGCGCCTCCGCCATCGGCTCGGGCAACGTTGTCGCGCTCCACCGCGCGAGGAATCCGGCACGGAGCCCTTCGCCCCAGGAGGGCCCACTGGGCATGGTGAGGAAGGTCCACATCGCTTTCGTCTCGTCGCCGACGCGCAGTGTGTGACGGACGGCGTTTGTGATGGCGTCGTTGAGCGCCGCCCGGCTGGCGGGAATGTCGTGTTCGGCCACGTCGAACAAGGCGCCAAACCGTCGCGCGTCTCCAAAAAAAGCGGTCTCCAGCGTTTCGTCTCGTCGCCCACGAACGAGATCGGCGCCGGACAAGACGCCGTCGAGCAGCGTGATGTAGATCCACGCAAGGGCGGCTGGGTCGGAAGCGGACCAGCCCGGACCGTTCAAGTGATCGTGTTTTCGCCGGACCCGCCCGGCGTGGCGATCCGCGTTGGCGCGGTCCCCGAACACCATGGAGGAGAGCGTCGTCGCCGCGCGAATGAACCGAGCGCCCGGCGCTGAATCCCGGGCGCTGTACACCGAACTGGCCGCGGCGAAAGCGGGATGTGCGTATTGCAGCAACACTACGCGCGGCGCGAACAGCAGGATGGCGCGCTCGCGGCAGACCCGCCGCGCGGCGCTGTCGGCAGCGAAGAAGGGTTCCGTGCTTTCGTTCATGGCGTGCCCTAGCCGACGTAGACCTGAGATGTGTTGCGGTCGAATGGGTTCTCAAATGGGGCGTCTGCCTGGGGCACGAGGAGTGAATCACCATGGCCGCATTGTCCACCTTGATTTCTTTGACCGTCGCCGCACTGGCAGACGATGGAACGACGGCCGGACTGCCGTTTGTGGAGGAGACGGTCCTCGAAGCGAGTCGCGCTCCCGCCGTCCGCCAATCGCGGCAGACGACGACGCGCGGCGGAATGACAGCCACACGGGTCTCCCGCACCGACGGCGAGCGGCGCGCGAGCAAGACCGTAGTCACCAACGGTTCCGAGCGGTGGACGCGCACAACCGGCCATAGCGCCGTGTCGGGCATGGGTCGGCACCAGGTGACGCATTCGGGCGTTGGCGTGTCGGGCGCACGTGGACACGCCACGAACCACCGCAGCGCCCATGCCCCTGTGCGGGTCGTGACCCCTGCACGCGTCGTCCACACGCCGGTGCGCACCGTCGTCGTGCACCCGACTGTCGTTCACGCGCCGCCACGGGTGGTGGTGAGGCACCCCGCGGCACGCACGGTCGTGGTCGGTCGAAGCGCGCCGCGGGCGGTGGTGTACCGCCGGGCGCCACCCCGAACCGTGGTTGTGTCGCGATCAGCGCCTCCTCCACCGCCCCATCGGGTCATCGCACCACCGCCAGATCCGGGCTTGGACCGGGCCGGGTCGATTGCGTTCGGTCTCGGAATGGGCTCGTTGATCGGAGGGTACGCCGAGGGCGGCAGCTATGGCGACCTGGGGTTCGGCGTGTCGGGACGCTACCGGCCCGCTTCTAGCCTCGGCTTGCAGCTCGACGTCGCACAGCACCGCGATGCCTTCAACCCGCTGTCCGAGCGGGATCAAACACAAGTTGCCGGCTCGGTCGCGTTGTTCGCGTTCTCCCGCGACCGCGTGCAGCCCTATGTGTTGGGCGGATTGACGTACACGGGTCGTCAGATTCACGATGTCGTCGGATTCGCGGACGGCACGGTCGCCGAAGTCAATACCGCTCAAGGCTTGTGGGGACCCCACGCGGGCCTCGGTCTCGAATTCGCCTTCGGTCGCTCCCTCGCCATCGACGTCGAGGGGCGGCTGGTGGGTAGTCTCAACCATCTCCCGACCGATCCGGCGTTGCCCGCATCTGGATTGGCTAAAGTAGCGCTACAAGTTCACTTTTAGTGTGCTGACGCTGGCCGGGCCCGGTGTTTCCTTTGGGGGACGCCGGGCCCGTTTCGTTGGGGGTGATAGAACCGCGACGGATCGCTAGCGGGGGTCGCCGCAGTACATCAGGAGTGTCCGAAACCGGACGTGGTTGCGCGGGGGGCGTGCACCACACCGATCACACTCAAAGTCAGGGAGACACCATGATCCTCACCAGTCTGCTCGCCACAACGGCGTTTGCTCACTCCGACCTCACCACGACAATCACGCCGCCCGTAGGGGCCTACGTGTACGACACGGCTCGGGTCAACATCGCGGTGGCCAACATCGGCAACAAGTCGGCCTTGGGCACGGTCCTCACCATCCAACTGCCAGTGACGGCCACGACGCCAGTCCTGGTGATGGGCACCGTGATTGCAAAAGACGCACGCTGCGTCACGTCTGGCACCAAGTTGGTGTGCACGCTGGGAACTCGGGCGAAAGGCACGACCACGACGGTGTGGTACGACATGTCCTACCCGGAAAAAGAAGGCCTGTTGACCGTCAGCGCAACGGCGACGACGACCTCGTTGCAGAACAGCTTGGCCAACGACTCGGATAGCGAGAATCTGACCCTGCTCAACGATGTCGTGACCGTGATTGGCGGCGACGTCGCGTTCATCGAACACTGCACGGGCACCAACCTCACCGCTTACTTTGAGTGCGAGTGTTTCCCGTCGTCCATCTCGGACCATGAGCACATTTTCAACGGAGACGGAACCATCTCAATCCCCGTGGCACCGTACTACACTGGCACGTGGTCACAGCCGACGCCCGACAGCTTGGTGTTCGACTACAGCGCCTATGGCCTCGTGGAAGTGGAATTCGTGGGCTACGGGGTCAGCGCGAATTGCTTCGAAGGAATGGCAACGTTCCCGAGCAGCCCTTACGCGTACGTCTCTCCCTACTCTGTCTGCCTGTAGATCGGTCCAACCCGGCCGATTTGGGGGTCCTGGCAAGTCCAGGGCCCCTTTCACTGTTGGAGTGAGTACGATTGACGATGCTTGCGCATGTGATTCTTCGTGACCCAGTCGGCACCGAGTTTGAGCTCACGCCGGGTGACCTGATCGGCCGATTGGACTCGGCCGCGTTGCCGTTGTCGGATGCGCGGGTGTCGGAGGCCCACGCGATGGTCAGCCTGCGCGAGGGCAAACTTCAACTTCTTGCGTTGCGAGGGGGATTGGCGGTCGGCGGCGAAGGGGTGTCTGCCGTAACGTTGGTCCCTGGATTGGTCGTTCAGCTGGCTCGGGGCGTGGAAATCCGTGTGGTCAGCGTGTCGCTGCCCGAACGTGTGCTTGCGATTGAAGGGCTATCGCCTGGACCGATGATGATGCCGGGCGTGAGCAGCTTGCTGGCCGACCCGACACCCCGTCTGATCCGCGGCTGGCGCGAGTCTGCCGTGGCCTGGGTATTCAACGCCGGTGAGGCGTTCATGCTTAAGGAGGCTGGGGGCGAACCGCGCCGGATCGAGAGCGGAACTACGCTGACCGTGGGCGGCGTGCCCCTACAATTTGTGTGGTTGGCCGTGGCCCGCGCGGACCAAACCGTGACCCGTTTCCGTCCGGATGCGCCCCTGGTGGTCGTGTCGCATTTCGACGTCGTTCACTTGTACAGGGGCGGGGTCTGCGCCCTCGTCCTGGGAGGTAAACCCGCTCGCTTGCTGAGCGAGCTGGCGGGTGTTGGCGCACCGGTCGCGTGGGTCGAACTGGCGCGGCTGCTGTGGCCCGATGATTACGACGACACCTACCTGTTGCGCACACGATTTGATGTGGTCGTGGCACGGCTGCGAAGAAAACTTCGTGCGGCAGACATTCGATCGGAGTTGCTGACCACCGACGGATCGGGGCATGTGAGCCTTGTACTCAACGAGGGCGACCGTGTGGACGACCGATCCTAACAGCCTGATGATCTATAGGCCGATGGGTCCGAGGGCTTGCCCGAGGGCCGGGAAGGCCGGTCGCGTCGAGCGAGTCGCGCAAGCCGCGTCGCGAGTCGAGGATGCCGACGGGAGGCCGACTGTAGGCATACTCGATGTATGTAGAAGGAGGCCGGACCGAGGCACCTCGACGCAGCAGCGGATCGCGCGAACGCAGCCGATGCGAATAGATCATCAGGCTGCTAAGCTGACGGTCAGCAGGCGGGCCCGGTGAAAGGCCTGCCAACGGCCCCGAGCGGGGGTGAGTTGTCCGTTGCGGACGACGCAGCCTTGGACTCAGCCCGGCGGTCCGTTCCGTCCGACGTCTTTGAGCGCGGGGGGGTGATCGGTCACGGTGGGATGGGCACAGTCGAGGTCGCGCGGGAGGTCGCGCTGCTGCGAGACGTCGCGATGAAGACCGCCACCGTAGGAGACACCCGGGCGGGAGAGCGGCTGATCCGCGAGGCGCAAATCGCCGGACGGTTGGACCATCCGGGAATCGTCCCAGTGTATCGAGCGGGTTTCCACCCCGACGGCACGCCGTACTACACGATGCGTTTGCTTGCGGGTCGAAGCCTACACGACGCCGTTTCTGTCTGTGTGACGTTGGACGATCGGCTGCGTCTCGTTCACCATGTGATGAATGCGGCTGCGGCCATTTCGTTCGCGCATGACCAGGGTGTTCTACACCGAGACGTCAAGCCGGCCAACATCATGGTGGGGTCTCTAGGGGAGACCGTGGTTGCAGATTGGGGCCTCGCGTTGACGTTCGAGGAACGCTCGGGCGCGTTGGGTCGTCGGGTGGGAACCCCAGCCTATATGAGCCCCGAACAGGCGACGGGCGCGTTGTTGGACGGTCGGTCGGACGTGTTCAGCCTGGGCGCGACGCTATTCGAGGTGTTGAGCGGGCGACCTCCCGTGGGGCCGCATCTGTTGTCGCTGGTTCGGCAGGTTCCGCCGGAACTCATTGCGGTCATTCGTCGGGCGATGGCCGAAAAGCCTGAGGATCGCTACGCCACGGCGGCCGATCTGGCGGCGGACCTCGCGGCGTGGTTTCAGGGTCGTCGGGTTTCGGCCCATTCGTATGGGGCGACTGAGGTCGCTAGGCGCTTCGTGCGAGCCTGGCGCCCGCTGATCATCGTGGCGGCACTCAGTTTCCTGGTGGTCGCCGTAGCGATGGGAATGAGTTGGGCCAATACCGTGGTGGAACGGGACCGCGCGTTGTTGGCCACGGCCGAAGCGCGAAACCATCTGGCTACGGCGTTGGTGGGACAAGCGCGGTCGGCCGCTGAGCGGGACCGTGGGTTGGACGCGGAAGCCGCAGCGGTGTTGGCGCTGGAAATCGAGCAGTCGCCCCGAGCCCGGGGGGTGCTCGCCCGGTTTGGTGGACGTGTTCGACCGCAACGTCTGGACACGTTCGCATGGTCCTGTCGGATTTCGGCGCTCAGCGACGATGGTCAGACGGGCGCCTGTTACGAAGAAGGCGTTCTCCGCCGATATGATTTGGTGACAGGTCAGCTGGTTGGGCAGGTCCCCGCTCGGCCCGTGTGGCTTCACGTGGCGGGCAGTCGCGTGTTTTACGACGGGCCCGACAACACCGTGTGGATTTGGGAGTTGGGGAAAGAACCCATTTCGTCCACCGGAAACATGGCGCGAACGCGCACACCGGCCTTCGACGCGGTTGCCGGTGAAATCGCCGTCGTGACGAGCGACGGAATGTCGTTCGTCAGCCTATTTGGCGAGTTGTTGAGGCATCAACGGACTTGCGCGCCTGGCATCGGGTGGGAGGCCCTGTCCTACACCCCGGAACGGGACTTGGTCGCGGCCTGCGCGCAAGGCTTGGTGGTGCGGCAACAAAGAAATCAGACGCCTGAGTTGCTGGCTTCAATCGACATAGCGGATGGCACCCTTGTGGAGGTGGCGGTCGATCCGTTGGCGCCCTTACGCTACGCAGTGGGGACGACGAGAGGAAGAATCCACGTATTCGAGGGAAAGCAGTTGGTGCGACGGTTCGACAATCTCGTGCATGAGCCCCTGCAGATCGCTTTGCGCGGCGAGCGCTTGGCCGCCGTCGTCGGGCTCGATGAAGTCGTTGTGTGGAACGTCACCACGGGGCGGCAGCTCTTCCGCCAGGTGGCGCCCCGGGGCTTCGTCGTGTGGCGCAAAGACGCCAGTCTGGTCATCGCGGACGCGAATGGTGTGAGCCGCTGGGCGATTTCCGACGAAGAACCGCCGCATGCTTTGATGGAAACTGCGGGTGTGGCCTCGATTCACACGGCGCCAGACGGTCACGCCTGGGCCGTCGCGCTGGGGGACGGCACCGCGCTGGTGCGCGATTCGCGGATGGGCGCCATTACCCATTCGTTCAAGTTCGTGAGCGGTGTGACGAAGGACCTCTCTTTTGACGCGTCCAGTCGCCGGTTGGCCGTCGTGAACGCGGCCCACCCCGATGTGGTGGTGATGGACCTTGCCACGTCCGCGATCCGCTACGAACCGGGCCTCGGGGGGGCGCGTCGTATTTCGTGGCTGGGCGACGACCTTTGGACCGCAACCTATATGCCGGGTGCGATGGGTCGATCTGGGGTGGAAACGACGATCTTCGGCAGTCTTCAGTTTCTCGAATTGGACGCGAATCTCAAGCGAACCGCGGTGTGGGGACTCGATACGAGCGACCGGTTGTATCGAAACGGTGGCGGTGGATTTGTAGAAATTGCGAAACTCCCCGGGGCCCGTCGAATTGCGCCCGTGGGAGAGGATCTGGTCGTCCTGATGGAAACCAGTCTCCTGCTCCTGGGGGAGGACGGCGCAGTCAAGGCCGAGTGGCCCGTGCGTCAGGATGCGTTGGACATCGCGGGCGCGGACGTCGGTGGACTTGTCGCAATTGGGTATATGTCGGCGCCCGTGTCGGTAGGCCGCGTCGGCGAGGCTGAACCGCTGGCGTTGTTGGAGGGGCATTCGGGGCGGATTGGGTCGCTAGCATTCAGTGCGGATGGCAACTGGTTGTACACGGGGGGGTGGGATGGCAGCGAGAGGGTGTGGTGGTTGGCGTCGCTGACCGCCCCGCCGGAGTCGCTGCGTGCCGAGATGGAGGGGGCACTCGGCGAACGTCTTGAGGCGCGCGTGGAACGTTACGCAAAGAGCGCAGTGTCGCCCTAAGCATTTGAGATAGCGAGCGTCATGGCATGGCAGTCGATGTCCTCGTCGAGACGCTGATTAGAAGACCGCGTGCGGAGGTTGCCTCCTTGATTCGACGGGCAACCACGGCGGATTTGGCCAAGCTTAAGGCGCTGCTGGAACGAGGCGTGGATGCAACTCCCCGGATTTGACGGCGTCGAGGTTTCCGCCGAGGGCCAGACCACATTGGTATTCATGCGGGGTGCGGGCCCCTGTGTGCTCGTGATGACCGAGATGCCTGGGATTACGCCTGCGGTTGCAGCGTTTGCCCGGAAAATCGCCGACGCGGGATTCACCGTGTGGATGCCGCAGTTGTTTGGCACACCGGGACGTGGATTATCCGCGGCAGCGTTTGCGTCGAGCTTGGTGGCGGTCTGCGTGTCTCGTGAGTTCGCCTTGTTGTCGTCTAACCGGGCGAGCCCCATGACGGATCGCCTGCGTGCGCTGGGTCGGGAGGGGTGGGCCCGCTGCGGAGGTCCGGGCATCGGCGCCATCGGCATGTGCATTACCGGGAATTTTGCACTGACGCTCGCGCTCGACCCGCATGTGCTGGCGCCAGTGCTGTGTCAGCCGAGCCTGCCCTTCGGTGTCACGAAGGGGCAGCGGGCGGGTATTCACGCAGCGCCGGACACGATGGCGAGGCTGGCAGAACGTGGCCAGCCCGTCGTTTGTGTTCGATTCTCCCACGATAAACTTGTCCCGCAGGCGCGCATCGACACCCTGCGGGCCGGGCTCGGAGCCTGCCTGGCCGACCATTGCATCGATTCAGGGCCAGGCAATCCCCATCGTATTTCTGGGAAATCGCACAGTGCTTTGACCGCGGATCTCGTGGACGTGCAAGGGCATCCGACGAAGGCTGCGTTGGACGCGGTCATGTCGTTCTTTCGCGAACGGCTGCGGTGACTCGGAAGCACAAACAACAACGGCGCCGTCGGGCGGGACCCGGCGACGCCGTTTTGGTTGTGAAACGACTGCTTACTGGTGGTAGCAGTAGTTCAGTTGGGTGCAGCCGTGGTCCGTCACGTAGGCCGAGTACGAACAACCGCCCGCGCCACAATCATAGAAGTCGGACTTCTTCCAATCTTCGGGCTGATCATTGGTGCAGTATTGGGAGTCGCCCCAGCCGTCGAGGAGGGAGCTGTAGGTCACCTTCTTGCCCGACGTCGAGCCGTGGTATTCAGTGCTAACGCCACCAAAGACCAGGGCGCATCCGCTGATCCCAGACTCAGTCGGCGGATTGTCGGCACAGGCCGGCCCGTCATTGATGGCGTAGGAGCCGACCTTGAACCAGTTCTGCGCTGGTAGGTTGCCCACCACGGTCATGGTACACGTGCTCTGGTCGAGGACCTGGGCGTTCATGCCGCACCCTACCGTCGGCAGGTTCGGTGCGAGGGTGAAGTTTCCGTAGCCGTCCGCCGCGGTGGCGGGTCCGCGCGCCGTTGGGGCGGCGAGCCCGGAGGAAACGCCGGCGCAGGGTCCACCGACGATTGCGTCGGCGCCGGGGCCGGTGCCCGTGTACAACTGGCCGGTCGCCGAGGGGCTGATGGTCGCTGAGATGGTCGCGTTGCCGGGACAATCGCCCGACGTGGAGAAAGACTGGGCCAGCGCGGAGGGCGCCAACATGAGAAGGACGGACAGCTTAGGATCCCCCAAGTTGATGGTCCTGCCCAGGAACGTCCGGCCAGTGGGTAACCGTACCATGATGTCGAAGCGCTATGCAAATACTCGGTCAGGAGAATTGTGCTGGAACGACGCTCAGCAGCCGCTCGGGGAAAGCGGGCCGCGGAGCCGAGGGGAACCCGCCCGTGGCGCGCCGGTCGCATCACCACAACCTTCGCACCGCCCGCATCACGCTCTCGTCGGTCTGCACCGACGCCATTTCCGGAATGGGTACCCATCGCACGTCCAGAGCGTCCGACGCGGCCTGCACCCGGCGATTCCGCGCGACCATCAAAAACCGCAGATCGAAATGTGCGTGTCCAGGTTCGTCTCCGCGGGCCGGAATGTCGTGCACATCGACGTCGAAGATCCGCCCGTCGCAGTCCACATCCGTCAGCCCGACCTCCTCCGCCACCTCCCGGCGCGCCGCGGCAACCACGTCGGTATCCTCGTCGTCCACATGGCCGCCAGGCTGCAACCAGCGGTTCAACTTGCTGTGCCAGATCAGCAGCAGCGCGTCGTGTTCGGGGGACAAAACGAAGGCACTGGCCGTGATGTGTCCCGGATCGAATCGGGTCCGGACAAAGGGATCAGCGGGTGTGGCGAGCAACGCCCGAATTCTTGCCAGATGCCCTCGCTCCACGTCGTCGACGGCCCGATGGAACAGGAGCAACCCAGACAGGTGGTTTCGCCGATGCGCGCTCATGTGATTCCCGACGGCCGCCGGGCGGGCTAACGGGGCGGGCGACCCCAGGCGGTGTTTGATGTTCCTTTGGCTTTCTCTTGTTGCATGTACCCCTGAACCCACAGGAGCCTCCACGCCCGCATCGGCACCCGCCGGCAAGGCAAAGTCCAAGGTCGCCAAGAGCAAGAGCAAAGGCAAAGTGCCGGAAGGACCGCTCGCAGAGATCGTAAAACCTGCGACGCGCGACGCCGCCCGGTGGGGCAACGCGCGGTGCAATGACGGCACACCTGCGGCCGTGCTCGTGCGCAAACCCGAAGCGGGCAGCAAGACTTGGGTGCTGAAAGTCGCGGGCGGATTTTTCTGCGAAGACGACAAGGTTGCGTGCGGGGGCCGCGAGCCTCGCCTCACAACCACCGTCAAAGGCGAAGACGGTACGCAGGCCGAAATCGGCAAACAAGGCCTGTTTTCCCTCGACGCAGCGCAAAACCCGACGTTTCACGGCGCAAACCATGTGTCGTTCGGGTACTGCTCCTCTGACCTTTGGTTGGGAACCTCGACGGACCGGCAACCGACGCCCGCATCCCCCGAAGGCTGGTACTTCTCTGGGCGGCACAACTTCCGGGCGTCCCTGGAATCGCTCATTGCGTCCTTCGGACTCGACGACAAAGATCCCGACACCGCCGTGCTGGTCGTGGGTCACTCCGCGGGCGGTGCGGGTGTGGTCGGCAACCTCGACGTCGTGAAAGAGTTGCTGCCCGAAACGGTGAAACGCGGCAAAGTCAAGACGGTGCTCGACGGCTCGTGGATCCCGACACAACCGACCGATCTGCTTCCCAAGGTGGACAAATGGGGACCTGTCGAGAAGGCCTGCGCCGCCGCCGAGCCTGACGCGCGGACCTGCATTTACGGACCCACCTGGTGGCCCCACGTCGCACCCGCCGGAATCCCAATGTTGGTGGCGATCAGCGGGCTCGATGTCACCCAAACGCGGGTGTTCATGCCCGAAAAAACCCCAGAAAAAGCCGAAGCCTGGCGCCAGAATACCCTCGTTAGCCTCAAAGGCCTTCCGTGGGTCTTCTCCGAAGGCCGCGCTTATCACGTGCTTTCGTTCGAACCTGGTTTCAACAACGGTCCCCCCGAAGGGCCAAAATACGGCGAATTGGTCACCCGCTTTTGGGAAGGGGGCGCGCCTGCACAAGTGGTGTGGGGCTACGACAAACCGCTGCAAGCCCCGAAACCTGCCGCGGGCAGTGCACCCGCGGAAGAAGAATAGAGCGGCGTCCGAGCCGGTTGGGCGAGCCGCAGGGTCAGCGAACAATCGGGCCTCGATGCAGCAACTTATTTTTGCGCGGGTCCTATGGAGCTCTGACGGCCTGGTCGAGCCATGGCTTAAGCATCACGCCCCAATCCGCGCGCGTTTTTAGCTTTCGCACCATCGCATACATCCCGCCCAACGCCCGATGGAGGAACACCATATTCCTCGGGCTGCGCAGCTCCGGATACAGAATCACCCGAGGCGCCATCGCTTTGAGCTTGGCCTGCACGTTGTCGTCGCCTGATCCGGCCGTATAAGGTCCGCGCCGGAACGGGTCACAGATCACGTCCGCCATTTCGTACATGAGTTCCGCCGCTTGCGGACGGAAATTCGGCGCGAGGCAGCCGAGTTCCTGGCCCAATACAATCGCCGCCGGTTTGTCCTTGTCGATGACCGCCACCGCCAATTTCGCATATTGGCGCACCCATGCCCGATCAAAACGTTTCACACAGCCGAAATCGACCAGTCCGACGGTGCCGTCCGGTTCGAACAAATAATTTCCCGGATGCGGGTCCGCGTGCAGCGCATTCACGTCGTACAACATGCGATGAAAACAACGTGCAACGGTAAGGCCCGCCCGTTGTTGCGCTGCCGGGGTCGCCGTTTCCAAGAATTGGTCGATATGTTTTCCCGGCATCCGATACATCGTCAACACCCGCCGCGTACAATGCGATGGCACCGTGGCAGGAATGCGGATGGCTTTGTCCATCGCCAACGCGCGTCGGAAAAAGTCTAGATTTTCCGCCTCTTTCAGGTAGTCGAGTTCTTCTTCGAGGCGCTCCCGAAGTTCGTCAAAAATGGCGTCGACTTCCGACCGGTCGCGGCGCAGAATTCGACTCGACAAGAACACGGCCCTCAGCGCCCCAAGGTCCGCCCCGACCGACTGATCAATCCCTCGATGAAGGACCTTGACGACGACCGAAGTCCCATCGTGAAGGGTAGCGCCATGGGCTTGGCCGAGGCTCGCGGTCCCGAGCGGCTCACGCTCGAACACGTCAAACGCGACGTCGAGCGACTGGCCGAGTTCCCGCTCTACTTCCCGGCGAATGACGTCGAACGGAACAGGCTCACCTTTGTCGTGCAGCTTCCCGAGCGCCGTCTTGACCTCCGGCGGCACGTCCATGCCCTCCAGACCCACCGCGACGGCCTGACCGAGTTTCATCGCCGCGCCCTTGAGTCCGCCCAACGCTTCGGCGACCCGCCGCGCATTGTCGATATGGACGGCGTCGCGGTCGGCGTCGGTGTCGCGGCCCAACAATTCCCGGACCTGCTGCCCGAGGTAGCTCGCCCCGACCCGCGTCGTCAGACTGCCCAAGCGGGCGAGCCGCCCTAGCCGACTCTTTGGAGGCTCACCCACCCGTGGCCTCGCAGGGGAAGGTCGAAATCACGCGCTCATTGTCCGCCAAATCGCAGTCCCGGCCATCCGCGGCAAGTACGCGAAATACCAGCCCACCGGGACCGAAGTCGGTCACGTCCAGCGGAATCGGACCCACCCAAAGAACCTCACCCGCCGCAATCGAAGAGAATGTTTCTTCCCCGACGGCCGCCTCCACGCCATCCGTCACAGAAATCCACTGAAGAATTCCACCTGGACTACTGGCGGCACCGGCGTTGTGCACGGGAACCGACAACCACACGACGCCGTCGGCACATTCGATCACACACACATCCGGCTCGCCAGGCGCAAGGTCGGGTAACGCCGTCCCTACAGCCGTCTCCGAATTTCCCGCACGAAACGAGTTTCCAAGACGCCAACTCGGCGCCGGGGCCTTGGGCAGCCCCCCCGCATCGTCCACATTTTCGACCGAGTAGGCGTGTTGATTCCAGATCGGGCGCGCAGCCGCCCAGGAGTTCGCTGCGTCACCGATGACGGTAATCCCACGGCTTCCGGCAAACGCGTAGTCATTACTAGCGACAACGATTTCGGTCGAACCGTCGTGATCGACGTCCACGACAAGCGGATACTCGAACAACGTCGCGGAACTATGACTGTCCCAGGCCAGTTCGACAACACCCGTCGCGCCGTCGAACACCCACAGGGTGTGTTCATCGGCGTACACGATTTCGGCCGCGCCATCGCCCTCGAAATCGAACACGGACGAGCCCGTGATCGCACTCGACGCGTCGGTCGTCGGGGCAACCCACAACAGGCTGCCGTCGCCATCGAAGGCGCGGTAGCCCGTCGCGCCGGCGACACCGATCTCGGGAAGGCCGTCGCCATCGAGGTCGGCGACCGTTGGGGGACCCCCGCCGACGTCACCGAAGGGCACGGACCACCGGACCGCGCCCGTCCATCCTTCCAGCGCCGTCACGGACCCGCCACCGACCACGATGACTTCAGCGACACCGTCGCGTTCCAGGTCGGCTACCGCGGACCACCCGTCGATCGCGACCGACCACCACACGGAACCGTCCGCCCGGTACACGGTCCCGCTGTTGACGACCTCCTGCACACCGTCTTCGTCGATATCGACCGCAAAGCTCCCAAACGCAAAGCCCACCACCGCGCCGGCCCACCGTACCACGCCCGTGGACTCTACAACCGTGGCGCCGTACAGCACCTCGCCGAGCCCGTCGCCCTCTAGATCTGCAAGGGCAGGCCAACCGTAGAAACTGGGCGCCAGGGTGGCGCTCCATCGCGGGCTTCCGTCCGCCGCCAACACCAGGATCCCGTTGACGGACCCGACCACGACCTCGGGCTCCCCGTCGGTGTCGAGGTCGCCGATCGCAACGCCCCCGGCGCCGTAGGGCGAGTCACCGGCCCCGGATGCCACGGTCCACAGCAGGCTCCCGTCCGCGCCGCTCAGCGCTACCACCACACCTGGCGACGTGTAGCTGCCACCGGTGAAGGCCGTGAACACCACGTCGGGCACGTCATCGGCGTCGATCGCGCCGTCACCGTCGTCGTCCGTGAGGTTTCCCACGACCGGTGCGGCCATCACTTGATGGTAGGAGGGAAACACCGGGTTGTCCGTCCATGTCCACTCGACAACGGGTGTGAAGCTGCCCAACACGGGTTCGCCCCGACAGGTCGGGTCCGTCTCGATCGACGCGGGTTCAGGGAGATCGGCGTCGCAGATCGGCGCCACCGGAACTGAGAGGGCGTCAGGCTCGACGTCCGCCGAAATCTCGTAGTCGGAGCACGCCACGACCAGAAGTGGGGCCAAACGCATGGGACCGCCTGCCGCAACCCCCTAGCGCGCGCCTGCCCGTTCGTACCGAGCGTATCCAGCCGCCGCGGCGTCAACGCCCGAACAAAACCACACACTGTCACCACCCAGGTCGTAGGCCGCGGATCCGGGCTCCGCGTACACACGGCCCAGCCGCGCATCCTCAAAGGCGCGCACGAGCTGTTGGCCCGCCTCTTTGGGTCGCACATCAAAGACATAGGGTGCGTCCACCGCCGGCGGATTCGCGCCACAGCCCGGGTCGTCCGCGTCGCGAAGATTATCAAAATCATTGTCGGAACCATCGACGCAAGAACCGACGGAATCCGCTGACTCGGGATCCGGTCGGCCGACGAGCCAACGGTCGGGAACACTGTTCCACAATCGGTCAATCCACGCCTCAACAGTGGACGCCGTACCTTTGTCGTACAGCAGCAGCGTGTTCTCGTCGTTGGTGCTGGCCCCCGCCACCGTCCAATTCATCGACCCGATGACCACGACTTCGCCATCCACCGCGGCGACTTTGGCGTGCATCTTTCCGCCCCAATTCTCCACTTTGACGGGAATGCCCGCCGCACGAAGCACGTCGTGTTTGCTGTACTCGTTGGACGCGCCCGTGGCGTCGATGAGCACCCGAACGGCAACGCCACGCGCATGGGCTGCGAGCAGGTCGCGCACCAACGCCGAATGGGTGAGGAAAAATACGGCGATGTCCACCCGACGGGCAGAACGCTGCACCACGGCCCGCACCGCGTCCATCGGGTCGTCTTCCGGCGAAAACCACGTCTGAATGCTCCCGCCATCGGGCAGGGCCACCACTTTCAGCCCCCCCTGGCGCACTTTGGCTTCGTGGAAACGACCGTCCCACATCTGCTGAAACTCGGCTCGGTAGAACGCGGCGACAACCGGGTCTTGCACCACAACCACCGCGTTGGCGTTGTACCCGCCGGTACAGGTGTCCGAGATGTTCGCAGATCCCGTCCATACGATCTGCTCGTCGATGACGAAGAACTTGTTGTGCATGATGCCGCCGATTTCCTCGAACGGCCCCACGGACTGCAGCGTCCCGAACAGGCATTGTTGCCCCAAATCGAGCGAAACACATTGAGGCGGACCGGAGCGTCCGGGCAAAGAAGGGCAACGATACGGACCGCTAAAGGACGGTTTCGCCGCGGTGGCTTGGTCGAAAGCGCGGTCGGTCCGCAGGCCGAACTCGGCGATGAGTGCGTTGGTTTCTGCGTAGGGATTCCCGCCTTGCGCGTCTAGATCCACCACGCCGCGCACGACCACGCCGCGATCTCGGGCGTCGCGAAGTGCCCGAACAACTGCTTCCTGACGTCGATAGCCATAGATGGCGAAGTCGATCGACGCCGTCGCCCGATCCAGTAAGCCGACCAATTCCTTCGCCATCTCGGTGTCGCAGGTGAGCCTGGGCTTGTCACCCGGATCCTGCAAAAACAGGCGAATCGGTTCACCCGACCACGCGACGGCGCACCACAACCACATCGCTCCAGCGGTAACCGGACGTACAACCGCGCGGTGTGGTGAACCCGTGACGGGCGCGATGATCGAAAGCCGCTCCGCGATACTCCTGCCCGCACCCGATCCCGATCCCGATCCCCCTCCCGACCCGAGGCAGCGATGCCGTTCGACCATGAGAAGCTCGATGTGTACGCCGTCGCCTTGGACTTCCTGGTACTCGCCA
>CAMASI010000008.1 GCA_945861065.1 Klebsiella pneumoniae
CCGTCAGGGGGCTGCTGGCGGCCCTCGGGCGCAGACGAGCCGTTGTTGCCGCGACGGCCTTGCAAGGCTTGCGAGCACCCGGGTGGTCGCCCAAACACCCTGCACCACGGCGTGGACGGTCATCCTTGTCCCACAATTCGTGCACACGAATGCGTCCAATCCAAACACCCGATGGAGGAGTGACGCCCACGGGATCCAGGTAGGGCGCATCAGCCCGTTTCGAGGCGCGCACCAACGCTTCCCGGCACGACCTAGTCTTCCAAACGTCTCGCGGCCGTACTTGCCGAGACCACCATTCCGATACCGATAAATGCGAGTACGCCCCCTCCCATGCGGATCTTCGGTACGCCCGCGCGAATCTGCTCGCGGGCAGCATTTCGCATCGACACTCCCAGCATATTCCCTACGTCATCTCGGCCACCGAACACCGTCTGGCCCGATTTAGCCGGATCGAACACCTCGTCCGGGTTGAGCAGGTATCGGCTGCCGCCGTAGAGCATCACGACCAGCCCCATCGCGACAATAAATCTTCCAAACACGCTAAAGTCCATCGTAAGACCTCCGGCTTTAGGCACCATCAGGACGCGTCACGAACGCTGCAAGCGCCGGCGCCCGGTATTCCTACAACGAGACGAGCCTGGCAACAAGGAGGATAGGGGCTGAAAGTCATTCAGATTACGGCCCCCGACACGCAACCTAAATTCTAGAGGATAGCTGGGGCGCGTCCGGCGGTGATGAGGGGGTGCGGCTGGCGGGTTTCGGCTTCGGTTCGGGTGCGGGTGATGGCGGAATCATGGCGGTGATTCCGTGGAATATTCAGAACGGGCACGGCGCTACGGTTTCGGATCGAGCTTCGGGTACCCGCGGACATGCATCAGGCATCGGCGAAGAAGCTCGTGCTGGACCTCCGGCGGCTCAAAGTCGCCGAGCAGCGGCACCAGGTCGCTCCACAGCACAACGCGAAGGTCTCTCACGACCGCATCCACCTCGGACCGCAGCCGATGGGGAAGGAGCGCGTGAAGGGTGCCCGGATCGGCCCGGTACCGCGCCACGAGCTGCGTGTGGAAGCGGTCGGGTTGCCGGTCGAGCACGACGAGCGACATAAGTGCGCGCCGCCCGGCTGCGCGTTCAAGGAGCACGTCGATGTTGCGCGCAAGCTGGTTGCGGGTCGGGTCGTAGGTAGTGCTGGCCGAAAGGTCGCTGTGCAGCTTGGCCTCCAGGAACCAGAGCACGTCGGCGGCCTCGATGACGATGTCCACCTCGGTGTCGCCCTCGACCGGCTTCGGATCGTCGGCGCGCTCACGGTGAAGGGCCTCGGTTGACGCCGCCATGCGAGCCCGACTCGCCTTCTCGTACGCGCGAGGCGAAGAAAGCGCGCGCCAGAGCTTCACGGTGGGGATGGCCGCAGCGTCGATGTCCGCGAGGTTGGCGAGGCGAAGCAGGTTCGGCCACCACTCTGGCTGCCGCTCCAGGGTGCGGAAAACGGTCCAGCTCACCCAATCCTCGCTCTTCGGGGAGGTCAGCATCCGATCCAGCGCCTTCCCGCTGCGCAGTCGTCGAAGCGTCGCCTCGTCGAGCACCGGGACCGAAGCCACGGCCGGCGCGCGGGCGGAGTCGGCCGAGGGCGGGCGCGCGCCTTCGGGGCGAGGGCGCAGCGCGGCGCGGTGTACGTCGTTCAGGCGGCGCGTCTCGCTCACCCAGTACCGATCGTCGACGGCAACCACGGGCGCGGCCTCCTCCCATCGGGCGCCAGCGAGGATCTGGGAGTGGGTCAAGTTGTGGTGCGTAGGGCCGCGCTCCTCTTTGCCGCCCGAGGAGTAGTCACGGATTCGCCATGATCTTCCAGGGGCTCGCGCGTCGTCCTTCCAGTAGAAGGACACGACGGAGTGAGGGAAGAGATCGGGCAGAAGCAGCCAGTGTCGGCCCATCGGGTGCGCTCGGGGAAGGGTGGTCTGTGGACGTGGGCGCTGCGTCTTACGCCAGGAGCTTGATCAGTCGGGCCTTGAGTAGCTCGCAACGTGCGTCGTAGAAGGGCAAGAACTCTGTAATGTCGGCCGGGACAACGGGCAGGAAATTGCGTTCGTCCCATGCCAAACGCTGCGCAGACGTCTTCAGGTGGGGAACGGAGCCCATCCATTCCGCCGGGAGCTTCGCGCTCTTCTCCTGGTTTTTCGGACCTTCCAGAAGTTGCAGGTTCGGGAGCTGATCACGGCAGGCGATGAATTCCTCGACATCGGACTCCGCCACGCCCGCGGCTTTGAGTCGAGCTGGCGTGAAACGGGAGCGCGGAAAGATGTGATCCTCGTGGAAGATGTTGGCGAAGTCCAGCGACGGGTAGAGCAGCGCAAGGACGGAAAACGTCAACTGCTGGCCGTACTCAAGCTCAAGCAAGCCATCAATCTCGGCCGCCTCGAACTTCAACGACTTTCCACGCTTGGCCATGTCGGCTTCGAGCGGTTCGAGCGGAAAGTCTCCAGGATTGTCCCGGATTACCCGACGGGTGGCGTGCAGTAGGGTGTCGGTCCCGCTCCCGAAGGTCCCCACCTTGAGGATCGCCCGAAGCAGCCAACTTCGGAGCGTCATGCGATCATCGTGAAAGGCTGCGGAGTCCACGTATCCGGGCGGGATCCCCCGCTGGAGGAGGTAGAAGGCGATAGGAATGAGCGCGTTGTTCGCCGTCAGGGTGGCGCCCGTGAATCCGAAGGACGCTGCAAGGTCGACAGCCGCTCGTAGGGCCTTCTTGATGTTGGGCCAGGCAGTCTCGATCGTCGCCATGTTCTTGGCGTTAAAGTTCGTCACCTTAAACTTGACGTCCGGGATATCCCCGAGCACGAGGCACGCCTTCAGCACGAAGTCCTTGGTGAGCCCGAAGCCGCCTTTGCCACGGTTGAGGCCGTCAACAAGTTCGTGGATGGCCTCGCGGGCGTCAATCTTCGTCCACTGGGCGGTCGCGATGGAGAGCAGGATGTCGGAGTACCCCAGCACGGTCCCGGCGCTGTTCACGCGGATGAAGATGTTGAGCACCTTCTCGACGTCCTGTTCAGTCTCCTCAAAGAAGTTGATCAGCTTGTGCTCGCAGATCGCGCCATAGAGCACCGTAAGGCACTCCTGCGGGAATCGCTCCGCAAGCAACCCGTTGTTCCGCAGGTAGTCCACGATGTCCATCAGGCTGGCGAATTTCAGGACGTCGCCGACGGGGAACCAGTACCCATCCGCTACGGCGGCCTTGCGTTCGTCGTCCGACAGGAAGCGAAGGTCGAACTTGTTGCTGTCCTCCGAGTCAGGGGCGAGTTTGGAAAGATTTAGGTAGAGTCGGCGCTTTGGATAGGCGGCGTTGTTCTTTCGCCTCTGGTACTTCGTCTTCGACGAGTAGGTGCCCCTGAGGCCGATGTAGAGGCTGGTGAGGCGCTGTTGACCGTCCAGGATTGCCGTCACGGCTTCCTGCCCTGTGAGGTTGACGATCGGGTTGTGCTTCATGTCGCGCTCGTGAAACTCGCGGAGGAAGCCGTAGAACTTGAACTCGTTGACGTGCTCTTTGTCGACCTTCCAGAACAGGAACGAGCTGACGGGGTACCCGCGCATCAGGGAGTCGAACAGGCGCACGATCTGAACGTCGTGCCAGACGAATTCCCGCTGGATCGCCGGGAGGACGTACTCGTTCCGGAAGATGCGGTCGATGGCGGCGCGGACGGTGATCGGTGCCTGGAACGACGACGTGGACAGGGGGGCCTCGGGGGAACGGGAAGGTGGAGGGCGAGTATCGGAGGATAGGTAAAATAAGCCACCCCCGCCGTCCATCCGGCCTGCGTCCGGTGCCACGTCGACCCCTTGCGATGTCCTCAGCCTACCAGATGGATGGCCAGTTCGCGCCACGAAAGGGACGGGCGAGAGAGATTCCGCTCGTCATGAGCGCGCCGAGCCCGTTGTTGCCGCGTCGCCGCGCGTCGGGCGCACGTGTGCGTGGGCGCAGACGTTGTGACCCCGAACGCCGTCAGGGGGCTGTTGGGATAGTGACGCCGCTCGAACAGGTCGAACTCGGGATCGAGATGCTCGACAGCGTCACGCGGCAGGATCCGGAGTACCGCGGGGCCGGTGAGCGGGCGCAGATCCGCCTGGAGGCGATCCGGAAGCGGGTGTCGCCGGAGTCGTGAGCCCGCGTCCGACGCGCTCGTGGCGCTGAGGCGCGAGATGGGGGTGGACGACGGGCCAGTCTTTCGCGGCGTGCGCGGCGCGCGCCTCGTGGACCGCGTTGCGCGCAGGGCGGTTCGCGAGCACGGCATTCGGGCAGGTCGGCCGGAATTGCACCCGCACGCGCTGCGGCACAGTTTTGCGACGCACCTGCTCGACGGCGGTGCCGATCTGCGGGCGATTCAGGAGATGCTGGGTCACGCGCGGCTGTCGACGACGCAGCGCTACACGGCGGTGTCGACGGCGAGGCTGCGAGACGTGTACCGGTCAGCACATCCGCGGGCGAAGGAAGAGGGCTGACGCCACCCCCGCCCGCCGACCGCTTCGCCGAGCCCCCCTCGTTCGATAGGCCACTGTCGGGTCGGCCAGATCGCTGATGTACGGCCGCAGAAAGGGCCCTGCTGACGCCACCCCCGCCCGCCGACCGCATCGCCGAGCCCACCAGGCCTCGTCGGGCGAACCAGAGCGGTGACGTACGGCCGCAGAAAGGGGCCTGCTGACGCCACCCCCGGCTGCGCGGCCCCTTTCCGCGGCCTACACGGTCGCCGACCCAGGACGACCGATCGAAACGAGCGAGCCCGCCTCGCCCCTGGCGCCAAAGTTCGACAGGTCGAGACCACAGCGCCCGCCCCGCGTCAACGCCAAAGTCTCCTCCCCGCGGTCAGCGTCTTCACCCGATGGATCGAAACGACTGTGCCCTCGCCGCGGTCGCCAAAGCGGTGACGTACGGCCGCGGCACGTGGCCTGCTGACGCCACCCCCGGCTGCGCGGCCCCGTTCCGCGCCCTACGCGAGCGCCGCCCAGCTAGCACCGCCTGCCCGGGCCGACCCGCCCGCGCTGCAAGCCGACGGATCGAAACGACAGCGCCTACCCAGCAGCCTGCGCCGCTCCACGACGGATCGAAACGATACCGCCTGCCCCTCGGTCTGCGCCGCTCCTCGACGGATCGAAACGACAGCGCCCGCACCGCTGACTTCGCCGCTCCACGACGGATCGAAACGAAAGTCTCCGAAACGACTGTGCCTCGCCCCGGCCGCTAACCGGTGACGTACGGCCGCGGCAACGTGGCCTCCTGAAGCCGCCCCCGGCTGCGCGGCCCCGTTCCACGGCCTACCTGAGTGGTTCGCCTAGCTTTGCGTAATCATGCGGCAGCGGCGCTCCAGGCGGGCCAGTCCGCCAAAGAGGACACGAGTGCGTCGTCGGCAATCACACTCGCGAGGATCTCGAGCCAGTCCGCGTCGGGATTGCCATCGAGCCGCGCGCGCTCGACGTTGCGGGACAGGATCCATCCGGGCGAACGAACGCCGGCCAGCACCAACGCTTTGGCAGTACGCAAGGCGTCGGCGCGCTGATCGGGAGGACCGTGGGCCAGGAGGTAGAACGCACACTCCAGCTTGAGCGCGTCGGTACCTGATGGCGAATCAGTCGCTCGCTGCAAATATGGAAATCCAGCCGGGTTGCCGATGGCCAACAAGAGGCGTGCGTAGTTGCCGAGGTTGTTGGCGTGGCCTGGGTCCTCTTCAAGTGCGCGCTTGTGCATCTCCGCGGCGTCCTGGTCTCTTCGGATGTCCGTGAGCAGGCTCGCATAGTTGGAGAGCATGCTGGTGTTTCGCGGGTCCACGTCAAGGGCCCACTTGTACAACGACTCAGCGGCATTCAAGTCCTTTTTGACGGTCTTGAAGAAGCTCGCGAAGTTGCCAAGGATGCGGGAGTCTTTTGGGTTTGCTCCTAGTGCGCGCCGGTACATGACTTCAGCGGCGTCGTGGTCTTTTCGGATTTCCGTCAGGAAGAGCGCGTAGTTGCCTAGGATTACCGCGTGCGTGGGGTTCGCCTCCAATGCCAGCCTGTACATCGACTCAGCGGCGTCGTAGTCCTTCTTAACCTCTCGGTGGAAGTTCGCGTAGTTGACGAGGACAATGTCGTGCCTCGGATCTGCGGCCATGGCACGCTGATACATCAACTCCGCGGCGTCGTGGTCTTTTCGAACCCTCGTGAGGAAGTTCGCGTAGGTCACAAGCAGGGGCGCAGCCCTAGGAAACTGGGCCACGCCCTGGGCGTAAACCTCATTTGCGTGCTCAGCGTCGACGGGCTCCAGTCGGTGCGCTTCAACCAGAACCCTCCAATAGTCGGGCAAGTCCGCTTCCGTGTCCGCGAGCGCCTTCGTCATCGCGCCCAAGCCGACTGCGTCGGTGGGCTTCGCTTTTATCGCATCGCCAAGCTCTTGGAATCGTAGGTAGTACTCCTGAAAGATCCGGTCGAACCGTTTGCGGCTCGGGTGCGGCAGGCGGAGCTCCTCTCGCGCGAGGAGCATGACTTCGTCGAACCATCCACTGCGCACCCAAACTCCGCCCCGGTCGATGAGCCAGCGGAGGATTTGGCCGGTCGGCTTTTGAGGATTTACCCAATACGCGCCATAGGGAACGGCCTCCGGCGGCAGGTGACCTAGCAGCTTTAGGACGCTGTTGTCGGCTCCCGCGTAGCCCATGAAGATGACTCCGCGGTCGTGCAGCAACATCTTGGTATGGCGCTGGATTTCCTTTTCCAACGCATCGGTTTCCAGTGCAGTATTCCGGGGAGACAATCGGTGATCGCCATGGAGCTTGACTACGAGCGGGCGCGTCCGCGTGGGCCGAATGAACCTCGCCAACGACTCGTGGTGGATGACCAGGGGCCTTGCATCTGTGTAAAGGTACAACGCATCAGCGACGAGATCGTCGAAATTGGTTGTCAGCACCACGTTGAAGCGCCCGTCGTAGAGTGCAATCATTTGTGCAAGGACGGCGTACCCAAACGACGGCGTGCACTGCTCGCACAGGTCTTCGATTTCCCGCTGTCGATCCTCCGGCGTCAGGAACAATTGGCTTATCAGGTTCCCGTATGCGCCACCGGGATCGGCCGGGTCATAGCCTGGAATCGATTCCCGGGCCCAGTTGTCCACGTCCGAACGCTCCGGCGCCTGTAGGCGGTGCAGCCGTGGAAGCCAGCGATGGGAAACGAGGTCGCCGGCGGTAGGGATACCGGAGCTCACAGAACAGCCCGCCCCGAGGAAGAGCGCGAAACGCCGGTCAGACTGGTTATCGGCGTGTAGGCGTCGCACAAATTCCCCCGCCGCCATTTCCCGAAGTTGGCTTTCGTTTGGTGGGTTTGTGCTTGTTTTGCGCGTAGCCCCCCCGCGGGCCCTTCCTGGTTTGGATATCGCCCGCTTGGCCATGCCTGCCCCCGCGCCCCCGCAACCCTAATTCGACCAAATGCCCCGCGTGCGCCGACGCCCCCTCAATTGTCCCTGGCCGGGCGTGCTCCCCATGTCGAATGTACTGGCAAATACCTTCGCGAAGCCTTCGTCAGCGGCTGCGTTTGATTCCGATTCGGTACCGCCGTTCGTCCGAGTATTCTCCGGGCTCGCGCGCAATTCGTGGTTCTGCGGCGACAGGCGGGGTGGGAGAAGGACGCGAGGACAAGTGTGAGCATTGAAGGACTCCGGTGGCGTTCTGGTGTAGCCGATGTGGCGCATGGTACCGCCGCCGCGCGCGCGGCGAGGAGCCTTGAGAGCCGCGGGCCGCGCTTTGTAAGCGAAGCTTTCGACGTGGGCGCGATCAGGGGTCAGGGATCGACCTCGCAACGCGGAACCCGATGCTGTAGTATGATGTGACTGGGTAGCCGCTGTTGCGCAAAGAGATGGGTGCGCCCGCGCCGCCGTAGTCCCAGCCGCCACCGCGATTGACCCGGTGGGGGCCGGAGCTCGTGCCATAGGGGTCCGTGACCATTCCTGTCGGGTACTCGCCGTACCAGTCTTGTGTCCATTCCCACACGTTTCCACTCATGTCGTAGATGCCGCATCCGTTCGGCTCGAGACCCGCGACCGTGTGGGTGCTGGCTCCGCTGTTCTCTGAGGTCCAGGCCACATCCGTCGAGGTGTGCGACCCGGCGTACGCCGTATCGGTTCCGCACCGCGCGGCACCCTCCCACTCGGCCTCAGTCAGCAGCCGATAGCCGGTGCAGTCGTAGGGGTTCGGCCCGACGTCGCAGTAGACGCTTGTGCCGAGCCCGGTGCAGACGTAGCATTCCTGTAGGCCCGCTGCGCCGGAAACCGCGTTGGCATACGCCGCGGACTCATACCAACTCACAGACTCGACGGGGCAGTCAAATGGATCTGGCCCGACGCAGTCCGTGAAGACCAAAGGGTTGTACCCCATGATCGCGGAGAACTGGCCCTGCGTCACTTCGGTCACGCCCACGTAGTAGGCGTTCGCAAGCGTGACGCTGTGAACGCCGTAGCCAAGGTCGGGCTGGCCGGGCGTGCTCCCCATATCGAAGGTAAGCGCAGGGACCGCCACAAAGCCTGCTTCCGACTCCGCGCCTGCAACCGAGCCAGCGGTCAGGTCTGTTTCGGCTGGGTCGTCAGGGGTGGGTGACGTGCAGGCGGAGAAGGGGAGGGCCGCGAGAACCAGCATTAGCATCGAACAACTCCGGGCCCGGGCGAGCGTATCCAGTCTTCACCTGGACCGATGCCGCCAGGCCATCCGTTTGGGGAAGCGGGTGGGGTTCAGAGCCGACCTGATCACCCGATGTGCCGCCTTCTTCCGCTCCTTCGTTCATCAACCGGGTCGCCCAGTCTGACGGAGGCCCGGCTGCATCCTCTCCGGTTCGGTTAGGGCACAGCGTGGCCGCGCCATGAAAGCCCAGCGATCTCGATCGGCTCCGCCGCGCGCTGATGTATTGGCGAGTGCCGCGCGTCCGCTCCGCGGACGTGTGCGCACGGTACGGCGTCACGGCCGCGGAGTTGCGCCGCGCGCGCAAGGAGATCCCGATCGCGCTGACTGCCGCGGACACCGTTCTGATCGCGCTTGCACAGTCGGACGGGCGGCTCGACGTGCCAGGACTGATCGCGACGCTCGACTGGTTGGATCGCACGACGTGGTCGCCCGACGACCTCCGCGCGGTTCTCGTCGGTCTGGAGGAAGCGGGCGTGGTTCAACGCAACGGCGACCATTGGGTGTTGTCGCCCGGCTGGCCCTGAAACCGGAGGTGCGAACCGGCGGCGCCAGGCCTATACGCCCGGGAGCAGTCAAGTTGATGCATCGGCTTCGTAGCCGGGTGTACCGATCCCGTTGCGTCGTCAGGCCACCCCTACGACGTGTTCCCGTACTTTCATGCACCCCCCCAGTTCGGCAATCGCAAAATTCTCGGTTTGCGCCTACAACGCCTTACGCAGGTCCTCGGAAAATGCCTTCCCGTCCTTGCATTGTAGGATCGCATCGAGACCAGCCGCTAGCGGATTGGAATCGTCCAATCGCCGAGCCTCACGTTTGCACGCGGCTGCCCGCTTCGGTGGCCGATGCCCTGCCGCGCGCAGCAGCCAGGCCTCCGAGCAAGGCATCGGCGCGGCGAGCGCGGCGTTGGCTCGCTGACAGGCGCTGCGCATGGCGTTGATGTCACTCCTCACACTCTCGCCGTCGCGATGAAGGAGGACGAGCGCGTCGGGGTCAACGTGAAGGGCCACTGCGATCGCTTTGCAGGCCTCCGCCTCGTAGGGACGCAGCCCGCGTCGGAGGATGCGGATGCGGCACGCGTCGGCGAGGGACTTTACGCCTACCCAATCGATGAATCCCTGGTCCGTCCACGTCAGCTGTGGGAGGGACTCCCGCACGGCGAGGGCGTCCGCCACCTGGCGAAGACCGCGGCGTCGGACTGACCCTCGGCGACGCAGACCACATTGCGAGGTGCCATCATGTATTGGTGGCGGCCCAGTTCTCGCCGACGCTACCCCAGAACTCACCGGCGGTCAGCACGCGCAATGCGCGGTCCGCGTCTGGGTGCTCGGACAACGGGCGCGCCTCCGACCGGCCTTCCGCACCCTGGCCCAGCACGTACACGTTCTGCGGCCCGACGGCATCGACGACGAAGGGCGAGTGTGTCGCGAGCAGCACCTGCACGTCTGTAGCGGACGTAGCCGCGGTGAGGCAGTTGATCAACTCCACCTGTGCCGCTGGGTGGAGGGCTGTCTCAGGGTCGTCGATGAGCGCAAGCAATCCCGGTCGCCCGTGGGTCGCGGGTGCGTGCACCAGCACCAGGAGCGCCAGCGAGACCAGGGTACCTGTGCTGACCTCGGCCTGATGCACGTTCTTCGCGTTGTCGAAGTCGAATCGAAGTGTGAATTGCAACCCGTCGGGCAGCGATCGCACCGCCCGAAATCGGGGCACGATCCGGCCCAGGTCAGATTGAATTGCGGCGTGCGTCTCGGGTGCGCCAAGGATGATGCGGGTAACGGCCGACGCCAGCATCCCACCCTGCTCGTCGAGGTAGGTCGGCCCGTCGTTCAGAGCCGCGGCTTGGCGAAGCGCCCACGGCGAGGGCTGCAAGTAGGCGGGCGCTGGAAGCATCGAGAAGTCGTGTCCCTCGGTCAGGCTGCTCTGGTCCCCGACGCGATCCAAGACTATCGGACCTGCGCGCAAGAGGACTTTGCCGCCCGTTCGATTGTTCCGAAGGAGCGCCTGGATGGCGCGCAGCGCTGTCGTCTTTCCGGAGCCGCTCGTCCCCACGATGGCCGTCACGGCGCCGAGGGCCAATTCGGCGTGGCCAATCGGCCCGAGGTTCTCCAACAGGACGCGCTCAATGCGCATGCGGTTGGCTATCCCGCGGATCGGGTGGGCTCGCCTTCCGCCCGGATAGCGGGTGGCTCATGCCTGCTTCCCTCACGCCGGCCCAGCTCGCCGCGGTCGAGGCCAACCGCGATGCTTGGAACCAGCGCACGCCCTGGCATCTCCGCTCCGACTTCTACGATGTCGACGCCTTCCGGCGCGGCGTAGACTCGCTTCCAGCCCTCGACGTTGAAGCGATGGGCGACGTGGCCGGTCTTCGCCTGGTCCACCTGCAATGCCACTTCGGCCAGGACACGTTGAGCTGGGCCCGGCGTGGCGCGGTCGTCACCGGACTGGACCTCTCGGACGCGTCCGTCACTGCTGCGCGGCAGCTCGCGGCCGAACTGGGAATGCCAGCGCGTTTCGAGCGGGGCAACGTGTATGACGCGGTCGAGGTGCTGGGAGAGCGCTACGACCGCGTCTACACGTCGTATGGCGCGCTGGGTTGGCTGCCGGACATGGCCGGTTGGGCTCAGGTCGTCGCGGGGCTGCTCGTTCCGGGGGGCGAACTCGTTCTGGCCGAGTTTCATCCGTTCCTGTGGATCTACGATGACTCACTCGCCGAGGTCGTCTACCCGTGGGACAGCCGAGGCGAGGCCGTCGCGACCGACGGAAACGGCACCTACGCGGAGCCCAGCGCGCCGATCCACTACCGCGACTACGGGTGGAATCATGGCGTCGGCACGGTCGTACAGGCGCTCGTCGACGCGGGATTGCGCATCGAGCGGCTCTCGGAACACGACGCCTCGCCTTACGACGTCTTTCCCGACATGGTGGAAGATCGGCCTGGCGAGTTCGTGCATCGCCGGTGGGGGCGGAAGGTGCCCTATGTCTACGTGATCCGGGCTCGGTTGGGTTGACGGTTGATGAGCGCGCTGAGGCGTATGGGAGGAAGCGCCGCCGCCGCTCGGCGACAGGAGCGCTGCTGGCCCCCGCCAGATGCACGATCAATCATGTAGCCCCTTGACAGGGCGGCGCCGGAGCATGAATATGCTGGAATATGAGCGATCGTGCAACCGCCCTCGCCGACATGGTTCGAGCCCGCCGCCTCCGCCTGGGCCTGCGGCAGGAGGAGCTCGCCGAATTGGCGGGCTGCTCGTCGCGGTTCGTACACACCGTGGAGGCGGGAAAACAGTCGTTGCGCCTCGACAAGGTGATGGCGGTGCTTCGGGCGCTCGGCCTCGGCCTCGTGGTGCGACGGGGAGCACCGGGGATCGCCGTGGGTCCCAACGACGGCGAGGAGCCGTCGCCGTGAGCGGGGCGCTCGAGGATCTGCGACAGGTACAGGAGGCCGAAGTCCGCAAGGCCGGACGGCGCGCCGGGCGGCTGGCGAGGACGCGTGAGGGGTGCGAGTTCGCCTACGACGCTGACTACGATGGCCCAGCGGTAGCGACGACGCTGCCCCTAGGTGCCGCTCCGGTGCGGTCCTCAGCGGGCGCCGTGGCACCATTTTTTTCGGGTCTGCTGCCCGAGGGGCGGCGACTCGCTGCGATTCGGGCGGCGATCAAGACTTCGGCCGACGACGACTTCTCGCTGTTGATCGCGACCGCGGGCGACGCCATCGGCGATGTCCAGGTGCTGCCAGTCGGTTGGGAGGCGCCCGCTTCGCCTGTGCCCGAGTCCTTGGAGAGCGTTCGTTTTTCGGACCTGCTGACCCGGGTCCTGGGCCCCGAGGCCGCGGATCGGGTTGCCCTTCCCGGGGTGCAGGACAAGATTTCTAGCGGAATGATCTCACTGCCGGTGCACCTGGCCCGGGGTCCCTTCATCCTCAAGCTCAACCCTCGCGGGTTCCCCCATCTGGTCGAGAACGAGGTCTTCTTTCTGAATGCCGCACGGGCTGGCGGCGTACCGGCGGCCGACGCCGAGGTGGTGCATGACCGTGACGGAGCTTCCGGCCTGCTGGTACGGCGTTTCGATCGCGTGCCCTGTGAAGGCGGGTGGCGTCCTGTCGCCCAGGAAGACGGTTGCCAGGTGTTGGGGCGCTACCCGGCCGACAAGTACCGGGTGTCGTCAGAAGAGGTTCTTTCCGCGCACGCGCGGGTCGCCGGAGCCCCTCTGGTCTGTGCCCGCAACATGCTCCGCCAGCTTGCGTTCGCGTACCTGACGTGCAACGGGGACGCCCACGCCAAGAACTTCTCGGTGCTCCAGGCGCCAGACGGCGAGTGGGAGGCCACCCCGGCCTACGACGTGCCCAGCTCCCACCCCTACGGGGATCACAGCATGGCCCTGACCATCAACGGCCGGTCGCGGGAAGACATTGGTCGAGCCGACTTCGTGACCCTCGGCGCAGGCCTGGGTCTACCGGCGAAAGCGACGATGCGGCTGCTGGATGCGCTGGTGGACGCAGCGCCCGCGTGGCTGGCGCGCCTGGACGAGTTGCCCTTCCACGGCCGCAAGGTCCACAAGTTGCGAAGGGCGGTGGCGTTTCGTCGAGACAGGATGGGTGCGTCGGCCGGGTGAAGCGATCGGACGGGTTCGCCTGCAACCGGTCAGTCGAGCCACGCGCCGAACGCGTCGGACAGGAAGAACAACTCGCCGATCAACCCACCCTTGAATTCGGTCGGGCTGCCGATCCACAAATCTACGGCGCCGTCACCGTCGAAGTCGTCGGCCGCGACCGCGTTCTCACTCAATCCGACGGCATCCGTCAGGATGCCGGTCGTCGGTGCCCCTTCGACGCCACCCCCCTCCCACCGGAATAGGTAGGTCAGGCCGTACTCGTCTGCGATTCCGAAGGCGGCATCGATGGCGCCGATGACGAACTCGGCGTCCCCGTCGCCGTCCGCGTCCGGAACGATGGTGATGCCGCCTCCGAGGGAGTCGCCCGCTCCCGCACCGATCCACTGGGCGTCGGCGTCCGGCGGCTCCCAGGCACCCGCGCCCAGCCGCAGCCACACGGTGACCATGCCCTCGTCCGAGCCTCCGTCACCTGTCGCGCCGATCGCTAGATCGTATAGGCCGTCGCCGTCGATGTCTCCACCCGAAACGACGGTCCCGAAGTTGGCAGTCGGCTCGTCCGAGGAAAGCGTCGCGATGGCGACGTCGTTGAGCAAGGCGTCCCCGCTCACTGGACCCTCCAGGAAGTAAGCCTTGCCGCCCGGCCCGTCCTCGGGGTCCCCCACCGTCAGGTCCATCACACCGTCGCCGGTGACGTCGCCCGCGGCGAAACGCGAGGCGAAGTCGTCCAAGTCGTTGCCCGCCAGCGTGGTGGCCGCACTCCCCACAGAATCCGGCCCGGAAAATGGACCTTCCATCAAGTACACCTGACCGCGATCCGCAGCCCGGCTCGCGCTGGTGATGAGGTCAGGCACCCCGTCGCCACTGAAGTCGCCTGGAGACGCGACGCGCGCCAGGTAGTCGCCGAATGCGAGACCCACCAGGCTGGCGTCGGCGTCCACAGCGGCCTCGACGTCTGCGGCCGGCAGGTGGGTGAACAAATAGACGGTGCCGCCGTCGACGTCGGGCTCGGAGATGGCGAAGTCGCCGACGCCGTCGCCGTCGAGGTCCGACAGGCCGCGGGCGATGTAGCCGAGTTCGCCGCCCAGGATGCTGCTGCCGAGGACGAGGTCGGCGTCGTCGTCCACCTCGGCGGTCACGGGGGAGAAGAAGACGTAGGCGCGGCCGGGAACCTCAGCCCCGAGGACGCCGTCCCCCGGTGCGCCGACGAGCAGTTCGGGCAGGCCGTCGCCGTTTCGGTCCGCGATGGACGCGGGCAGCCCGAAGTACGCGGACAAGAGCGGGTCGATCACGGCGTCGGCTTGGGCCGCGTTCACCAGGTCCACCTCGCCGTCGCACTCGTTGTCGATTCCGTCGCCCATCACCTCGATGGCGTCGGGGTGGATTTCCGGGTCGAAATCGTCGCAGTCATTGCCGCCGAGCAGCCGACTGGGCGCTCCGTCGCCGTCGGCATCGGTGCCGTCGACCTCGTCGCAGTTTTGGTCGATGCCGTCGCCCCAGACATCCGTGGCGAGCGGGTGGATGCCTGCGTTGCCGTCGTCGCAGTCCTCGGGGAACACGTACCCATCGAGGTCTTCGTCGAGCGGCAGGTCGGCGCCCGTGCAGTCCTGGTCGATGCCGTCGCCGGCGATTTCCGGCAGGCCCGGAGCACGCCCGGGGTCGAGGTCGTCGCAGTCGCCGGCCAGCACCACGTGGTCGGCGGGCGCTTCGCAGGCGTCGACGTGAACGGCGGCGTCGCCCCATCCGTCGCCATCGCCGTCCAGGTACCAAGTGGGGTCGAGCACGTCGGGGTCGTCGTCGTCCACCAGCAGGTCGCAGTCGTCGTCGGCCTCGTTGCAGGTCTCGTCGGCCAGGGGAGAGATGTGCTCGTCGAGGTCGTCGCAGTCGGACCCGTCGAGCAGCCAGTCTGGGTCTGGGTCGCAGGTTCCCACCGACGTGGCGACGTCGCCGAAGCCGTCACTATCGACGTCGGGATGCCAGACCGCCCAGCCCACCGCACCCTCCTCGTCGACGAGCAGGTCGCAGTCGTCGTCGATGTCGTTGCACCGCTCGACCGCGCCCGGAAACACGTCTGGGTCGAGGTCGTCGCAGTCGCCATGGACGAGCAGTCCCCACTTCGGCAGTGAGCAGCCACCCTCCTCGGACGCGTCTGCGCCCACGCCGTCGCCATCGCCGTCGGTCCACCACACTTGCCAACCTGGGGTGGAGGGTCCGTCGCCCGCGCCGTCGCAGTCGTCGTCGAGGTCGTTGCAGGACTCGGGCGCACCGGGGAAGGCGTCTGCCCGGAGGTCGTCACAGTCCCCGCCTTCTGCTGCGCTGGTGGGTTTCCCCGCGCCTTCTGCGATATTGAGTACGATCGACAAGGAGGCGCGTGACAGCTGATCACCGATGTGCGAGCGCCCCCGACGCAACCGCTCAACGACGCCGTTGGCGAGTACCAGGAAGTCCAAGGCGACGGCGTACACATCGAGCTTCGCATGGTCGAACGGCAGCGCTGCCTCGGGTCGGGAGGGGGATCGGGATCGGGAGGGGGATCGGGATCGGGATCGGGATCGGGATCGGGTGCGGGCAGGAGTATCGCGGAGCGGCTTTCGATCATCGCGCCCCCTCCGAGGTGCTCGACGACGATCGGTCCGAACGGTGATCTACGTCGATACCAGTGCGCTCCTCAAGCGGTACGTGCAGGCGCCGGACAGCAACCGGGCCGAGGGCTACCTGCTCGCCGACCCGACCTGGGTGACTGCGCGGCTGACCCTGGTCGAATTGCGCCGGAACCTACATCGGCTGTTGCCGCCGGACGCCCGCGGACGCCGCTCTACGCATTCGGCTAGCGGTTCTTCCACAAACCCGCGTCCGCACGCTCGTCCTTGAAATCGCAGGTCACCAGCGACTCACAGACCCGATTGATATGCTCTTGAACGCGCTTGTACGCCGTATGGGTGAGCAACTCCGAGTAGCCGGCGTAGTCGTCGAAGCGGAGGATCATCGCAACGTCAAAACTATTGGGCGTGCCCGAACGATCGATACCGACCTCCACTTTGCGCAGCGAAGGCACGCGTCCGTCGAGGTTTGCAACCAAATCGACCGTTTGTTGGCGGTCCGCTATTTTCCGAAGCTTGAACAGCGACACATGAGAAAACATAAGGCTCCGGGGGCGCTGGTGTAGCCGGGACTACGCCAAAGGCAACCCGTCCGCGCCTGTCTCTTCGGCAAAAAGCAGTTGAACCGTTGCGGTTGCGATCGGCCGATCCCTTCCACCGGACTGCCACGCCTCCACCAGGACCGTGCCCACCCGCTTTCCTCGTCGAACCACACGCCCCGCGGCGAACGTCTCCTCGGACCGTCCCGGACGCAGGTAGGCGACCGTCAAGCCAATGGTCCGCGGCTGCACCGAGGACGGCAACGCGGTCAGCGCCGCCTCAAACGCCGCTACCTCCAGCAACGCGCCGATCACGCCACCATGCAGCGCTGGAAGCAGGGGGTTTCCGACGTGCCCCTCCGCAAACGGCAAGACGACCACGCCGCCCTCGCCGCTCCTCAACCCGAGAAACCGAGCGTAGGCGCACTGCAGGACGGAGGCGCTCACGACAGCGTCTGTCGCGTCAGCGGTGTGTCGCGCATGAAAGTGGCCGCCGCAGTGGCGACTGGCTGCGCAGGGTCCGTGGTCCAGGCGGTGGCCGTCACGAACACCACGTGTCGCGCCACCCGGGTGGCAATTGCATGGGCCATCAGGGCCTCGCCCGGCTCCGCGGGCCGAAGATAGTCGATTCGTAAGTCCAATGTCGCCGTGCCCTCGGGCGTCGGCAGCGCCATGAAGACTGCAGCGCCGCAGGTCGCGTCGAGCAACGTCGTCACCACGCCGCCAGACACGATGCCGGTCGATTCATCCCCCACGAAGTTCGGCGACCAGGGCAGCCGCAGGGTCGCCTCCCGGTCCGAAAACGACACCAACTCCAAGCCCATCAACCGGTTGAACGGGATGAAGGTCGCAAATTCTCGCTGGAGACGCTCCAGCAGAGGGACGCGGTCGTCGGTCACAAGGCCCTCTACCGCGAAGACGGGCCGGGCGCGCGCCTCGTCGTCGTCCGACCCACCGGAGATCGGCGAAGAAAGCAAACTTTTTCTTGTTCTAGATTAACTGGCCTGCAAAGCCAACTATCGACAACGATCCGCACCAGTACGCGATCGTACTTGTCAAATCCAAGTTGATGGGCGTGCGCCCGCGTGTAAGCTCCGGCTCGCCTGCCTCAGGCACGGAGGAATTCATGAACAAGGGTGATATGGCCGGCAAGCTGGCTTCCAAGACCGGACTCTCGAAGGCAAAGGCCCTCGAAGTTCTCAACACAATCTTCAGCGCAGAAAAGGGCGAGGGCATCGTCGCCATCGAACTCGACGCTGGCGGGAAAGTCGTCATCCCGGGCTTCGGCACGTTTGGCACTCGCAAACGCGCCGCTCGCAAGGGCACCAACCCCGCAAACGGCAAGAAGCTGGACATCCCGTCCCGCAGCTACGCCTACTTCAAAGCGGGCAAGACCCTGCGCGAGCGCGTCGAGAAGTAAGCATCCACCGGCCTCGGCGTCCGAAAGGCGCCGGGGTCCGGCGGCATGGCCTCAGGCCGTGCAACGTGTAGAAGCGTTTCTTCGGGCGTCCGGGCCACTTGCGAACGGCGTTCATCAGCGGTACAGCGGCGCCGTGTCCGCGAGGCCGAGTGTCGAAGAGCGACGAGGCCCCGGTTGCCCCCTCCGACGACGCGGGGCCCGGCGGAAGCCCAATCAGAGCGCCGTCTACTCCGCCCCCTTCCGCTGGTCATTCCTCCCACGACACCTCGTGGTGGACCGCACTGGCCGCGCTCGGCGTGGTGTTCGGCGACATCGGCACCAGCCCGCTGTACACATGGAACGAGATCCGGAACCACGGAAGCCTGGACTCACCGGATGCCATCCTTGGGGTCATGGCCCTCATCTTCTGGTCCATGACGATTGCCATCACCCTAAAGTACGTCACCTACGTGCTGAGGGCGGACAACCATGGCGAAGGCGGTACCTTTGCCCTGATGGGCAACTTGATGGCGCTCAAGGTCCCCGGTCTCGGGGCGGTGTCGTTGATGCTCGCGGCCGCCGCCTGCCTGCTCTTCGCCGACGGCACGATCACGCCGGCGATTTCCGTGTTGTCTGCGATTGAAGGAATCACGGTTCGAAACCCCGGTCTTTCACCGCTCGTCGTGCCAGTGACGTTGATCGTTCTCACCGTGCTGTTCAAGGTGCAGTACCGCGGTACGGCCTCGGTCGGCCGTTTGTTCGGCCCCATTACGGCGGTGTGGTTCTTCTGCATCGGCGGGGCGGGGCTGTACGAACTCGTGCAACACCCTGCCATCCTCGCCGCCGTCAATCCGGCGTACGCCCTAGACTTCATCGCACACCACGGCTTGCACGGCAGCCTCGTGGTGATGGGCTCTGTCGTGTTGTGCCTGACGGGTGGCGAGGCGCTGTACGCGGACCTGGGTCACTTTGGCCGCAGCGCCATCCGCACCGCCTGGTACAGCATCGCCTACCCATGTTTGTTGCTCGCGTACTTCGGGCAGGGTGCCAGGCTCCTGTCGGGCGGGCCCGTGGCGGGCGACAACGTGTTCTACAGCCTGATTCCAGAGGCCGCGATTTATCCGATGGTTCTGCTCGCGACTGCGGCGACCATCATCGCCAGCCAAGCCATGATCACCGGCGCGTTCAGCGTCGCTCGCGCCGCCATCAACCTCGGGTTGCTCCCTCGGGTCCAGGTGTTGCACACGAATGACCGTGTCGAAGGGCAGATCTACATGCCCGTGGTGAACTGGAGCCTGTGGGCGGGGTGCTGCACCCTGGTGCTGGTCTTTGGGAGCTCTTCCGGTCTCGCTGCCGCGTACGGCTTCGCCGTCATGGGGACCATGCTTGCCACAGGCGTCGGGACGGCGCTCCTGGCCCGATACGGCTGGAACTGGCCCGCGTGGCGCGTAGCACTCGTCTTCGGCGTGTTCATCCTTCTCGATCTCTCGTACCTGAGCGCGACCGCCCTCAAATTCTTCCAGGGCGCGTGGATGCCTGCGCTCATCGGCAGTTTCCTGTTGCTTGTGATGTTGACCTGGTCCCGGGGTCGGGACGCCCTGGGCGCCGCGTACCGCCAGGTCGACCGCATCACGGTGGCTGACCTCATCGCGC
The DNA here is from genome assembly GCA_945861065.1 of Klebsiella pneumoniae. Classification (GTDB taxonomy): domain Bacteria; phylum Myxococcota_A; class UBA796; order UBA796; genus SXOB01. The sequence goes on from CAMASI010000008.1 coordinate 19,475, forward strand.
AAAAAGCCAGCCTCACCGAGTTGCCACGCGCCATGGTCTTCCTCACGGCGGAGCGCGTGTCTCAAGCCAGCGACCCGGTTCCCGTGCTGCTGCTCAAGTTCATGGACCGGTACGGCGCGCTGCCCAAACACCTCACGATCTTCAATGTCGTCTTCGAAGCCAATGTTCCGTATTGGACAGGGGAGCGATTCAACGTCACCGAATTCGGCGAACACATCGTCGCCGTGCGCATGCACGTCGGTTTCATGGAATCTCCCGACGTCCGAAAGGCCTTGTGGACGCTCAGGCACGAACGCGCCATCCGCATTCACAGCAGCCGCTGGACCATCGTGATGGGCAAGGAGTCCATCGTCATCGAAGGCGGAAGTTTGTGGTGGCGCCTGCGGGCAACGCTGTTCTCCCTGCTCCTACAAAGCGCCAGCCAAGCGCATGTGTGGTTCGGCCTGGGCGGGGACACGGGCCTGTCGAAGGAGATCATCCCGGTTCGTGTGCGACCCAAACGAGGCATGGAAGTCCAGGTGCGCCTGCAAGGCTGAAAGTTTGGCGCTTCACCGCTGGGCACAGATGGGCTATTCTGCGACCGCGTAGTGGAGACGATGATGCATTGGCGTTTTTGCGTAGCAATGGCTGCGACATTGACAATGACGGCCTGTGGCAACGATCCGGGCAAAGACACGAGCGCGGACTCGGACACGAGCCCCTACGGAGAGGGCGAGCCGCCATTCGTGGGCGCCCTGCAATTCACCACCCCCGAAGACACGCCCCTGAACTTCGCGCTTGTCGCTTCTGACGTGGACGGCGATGCGCTCACCTTCGCGTGGACCGGTACGCCCACCTTCGGCGTCATCACCGGCACGCTTCCGGACGTGACCTACACGCCCAACGCCAACGCCAACGGGACCGACGTCGTGGCGTTTACCGTGTCCGACGGCGCCAACGTCGTGGACGCCTCCGTGACCGTCAACATCAACGCAGTCAACGACGCCCCAACGTTCACGCCTGTGCCGGAAGTCGTCACCGAAGAAGACACGCCCGTACAGATCTCGCTCGTTGTCACTGACGTAGACGGAGACTCACTCACGGTCGAAGCGGTCAACCCGCCCGATTTTGGTTCCATGTCCGGCCAGGTGCCAACGCTGCTCTTTGAGCCTCAGAGCAACTGGTTTGGCACGGACGCGGTCGTATTCCAGCTGTCTGACGGCATCGACACGCTGGACATCGCCTTCGACCTTCGGGTCACCCCCGTCAACGATGCGCCCGTAGTCGTCGACAACTACTACGTCGGCGTCGAGGACGTCGAGTTCTTCGCAGCCGAGAGCGACCTTCTCGCCGACGATCTCGACCAGGAAGGCCACGCACTTACTATCGTGTCGGTAGGACCTTCCACGCCTCCCGTGAACCTAGGCTTGGTGGCCGGTTCCTGGCGCGTCACGCCCGACGTCGGATTCGTCGGCGAAATCGTTGTGCCGTACACCATCAGTGACGGTGCCCTGACCGGCGAGGGCAAGTTCGTCGTGACCTTTGAAGCCGCCAACGACGGCCCCACCGGCGTCGGTGACGCCTACGACGGCACCGAGGACCAGATCCTCTCCATCCCCGCGCCTGGGGTCCTGGAAAACGACACCGACTTTGAGGGCGATGGTTTGTCCGCCGTTGTTGTGGACGGACCCGTCAACGGCACGCTTGACCTCGCGGACGACGGCAGCTTTGAATACACGCCCGACCCCGATTTCAACGGTGCCGACAGCTTCAGCTACACGGTGAGCGACGGCATGTTGACCCACGGCCCCATCGCGGTGTCGCTCAACGTTGTGCCGGTCAACGACGACCCGCTCGCCTTTGATGACAATTACGTTTCCGGTGAAGACCTGACGCTCGCCGTCGATGCGGTGGACGGCGTGCTCGCCAACGATGACGACATCGACGGCGATCAGATGTACGCCGAGTTGCTCCTGGGCGTGCTTCATGGCACGCTGGACCTTGAGCCCGACGGAAGCTTCGTGTACCAGCCCGACCCCGGGTACTCGGGCGCGGACGACTTCGTGTACCAAGTCACCGACGACTTTGGCGGCCTGTCCTTCGGCGGCGCCGTGACGCTCACCGTCAACGCCCTCGAAGACGTGCCCGCGGCCAATGACGACACGTACGCCGCGACCGAAGACGCGGCCCTCGTCGTGCCCGCGCTGACCGGCCTGCTCGCCAACGACAGCGACGGCGACGGCGACCCGTTGTCGGTGTCCGGCGTCGGTTCGCCCCCTTCGCACGGGACCGTCGATGTCGCGAGCGATGGCAGTTTCACCTACACGCCTGCGCCTGACTGGTTCGGAACCGACAGCTTCTCCGTGGACGTGACCGACGGAAAGGGGACCAGCGCGTCCTTGACGACCGTGAATGTCGCCTCCGTAGACGACGCGCCCGTCGCTTCGGACGATTCCTATTTGGCCGTGACCGGCGCCCTGGTCGTAGACGTCGCCTCTGGCGTTCTGGCGAACGACACGGACCTCGAAGGGGACCCTCTCACCGCGGTTCTCGGGACCGGGCCAGACCACGGCGACCTTGTACTCGCCGTCGATGGTTCCTTCGTGTACACGCCCGACGCCGGCTACGGGGGCTTCGATTTCTTCAGCTACGCGGCCAACGACGGGCTGTTGAACTCGAACAACGCCGTCGTCATGATCGAAGTCACGCCGCCGAACGAGGCGCCTGAGGCCACCAACGACTTCTACAGCGCGACCGGCGGCGTCCTGCTCATCGTGGACGGCGCTGACGGCGTATTGTCCAACGACATCGATCCCGAGGGCCTGCCGCTAGAGGCCATCCTCGTGGATCCGCCAGAACACGGCGTGCTCGCGCTCCACATCGAAGGAAGCTTCGACTACGCACCCGAGGCCGACTTCGCAGGAATCGACGAAGCGACCTACATCGCCGTGGACGTAGAGGGTGCGACGTCAGAGTTGACCACCATCATCTTCCTCGTGGACCCCGCACCCGTCAGCCCGCCCGTGGCCGTCGCAGACAGCTACGACGGGTTTGAAGACACCGAAATGGACATCGACGCACCCGGCGTGTTGGAAAACGACGTCGGCGACAATCTGGCGGCAGCCCTCATGGCGCTGCCCCTCCACGGTGCCGTGACGCTCAACGCCGATGGCAGCTTTCATTATGGCGCTCGCTCGCCGCTCCCGGAAGACTACGACGGCGTGGACACGTTCTCGTACGTCGCCACCAACGTAGACGGCGTGTCCAACATGGCGAGCGTCAGCCTGGTGCTCGCGGCCGTGGACGATGCCCCGCGCGGCAACGACGACTTCTACGCCGTCGCGCTCGGAGACCTGCTCGACGTGGCCGCGCCCGGCGTGCTCGAAAACGACGTCGATCCGGAAGGCGACCCGCTGTCCGCAACGGCGTACTCGGCGCCAGTGGCTGGCGTCTTCCTCGGGCAGACGGACGGGTCCTTCACGTATGAGCCGCCATTGGTCCCCGGGGACTATGTGCTCACGTACACCCCAACCGCCAACGGCTTGTTGGGCGCCCCCAACACCGTCCACATCACTGTGTTCGATTCCGAAGCGCTGGAAGGCGATCGCGCAGCGCGCACCCGGAAGGACGAGTTTGTGTCCACGGGCAACTTCCTGCTGCAAGTCAGCGCAGCATCCGGTCTCCTCGCCAATGATTTCGATCCCGACGGCGATGACATGGTGGTCACAGCAGGCACCTTCGTCACAGACCTCGGCGGCACCGTAGACATCGACGCAGACGGCGCCTTCACCTACGCACCGGCAACCGGCCTCGGCGACGCGGTGGACAGCTTCCGTTACGAAGTAGCTTCGGGCGTCAGCTTCAGCTCTGGCAGTGTGGATGTGCACCTCGTTGGCCGGGCCTGGTGGGTCGACAACACCGCCTCAGGCGACGGACGCTCGGACCGTCCGTTCAGCAGCCTAGATGAGGCCCTGGCGGCGGCGACCGCAGGCGACGTCGTCCGAGTGCTGTCTGGCGACGGTTCGTCCTGGGGGCTCAGTTTCGGTCTCCTGCCGGAAGCCGGCATCACCGTACAGGGCGCTGGCCTGCCTCTACTCGCGCAGGGTCGCGTGCTGGAAGCGGCGGGCGTCGTACCCGAGCTCTATGCGCCCGGCGGCCTCGTGCTGCCCGTCGGCGTGTCCATCGGCGGCGCCTTGCTCGATTTGGACGGCAGTCGCCTCGTGGCCGACCGCGGCGTGCGCCTCCAAGCCGTGGACCTCGTCGGCGCGGGCGTCGTTGCTGTGTCCGGCTCGTCGGCGCGCGCCAACCTGTACAGCTTTGTGGACACCACGGCCGACGGCAGCTTGGACCTCGTCAGCACCCAGGGCTTCAGCGCAGTGACACTGGTTGGGTCAACGTTTACCGCGTTCGCAGGTCTGTCTGCCCCCGACGGGACGCTGCTGCTCGACGCGACGGATTCGAGCGCCGACTTGTGGACGTTGACGGCGGACGGGGCGTTTGTCCTCGCGTCGCTAGAAGACGGCGAATGCATGGACACCGATCTCGGAACGCTTGCGGACCGCGGCAATACGGCCCGCGATGGCGGCGAGCCCATTGTCACCGTTCATGGCGCGCTGGAACTGCGCGCCCGCTGATTACAACTCGTCGATGGTGGCTGCGTTGAGCTTGAGCTCACCGATGGCCACACCCTTCCCAGCGCCGCCCGGGTAAGTATCGACGACCTCCACACGAATGTCGCCAAAGGCCGATCCGGTGTACCCGATGATGGCGGGCAACAAGAACCACTGCATGACGGCCTTGTCGTCCATGGTGTAGGTGATGCTGGTGTCATTCGCCGCGACCGCAATGGTCTTGGGCCGAGCATAAGGCGCGCTTCCAGGACGGATGCCGACGGTCGCCAAGCCGTAGCCGGGCGCACGAAGGATCAGAAACGACGGTTCCGTGTCCGAGGCGGCGGCCCAAAACGTCGCGTCTTTGCCATCGACCAGGTTGTCTGCGGGATGACCCGCTTCCTCCGAGCCAGGCGGGGTCTTGAGCGTGATCGTGCTCGCCTCGAACTCCTTCATGTACACCCGGAATTCGGACACCGCGAGGTTCGGGAAGTCATGGCCCGGGTACACTTCGTTGATCGTGATTCGCACGCGACCGCCCTTCAAGTCGCTGCCTACCTTCGAATCGACGAGATCGATAATCTGCCAGCCGCGTTTGTCTTCCAACGGGAAGGTCTCGTCCACCTTGACCGCGTCCCCGTTTCCACTGTCGATAACCTCGACCCGGATGGTCTTGGCACGGGCGTAGTCGCTGAAGGTAGACTCGTCTTTGTCCCAGCCAATGACCAGACCGATCTTGTCGATCTCACCCGCCGGAACGTCCAACGCAATCCAGCTTCCAGCGTTCTCCTGCTCGGGATCGATCATCCAGCACGTTTCCGGTCGGCTGTCCAACGCTGCGGAAGCCCCCCAAAATGCCGCTCCGCGCTTTGCATCTGACCGTTGAGAGGACGCCTCGAATCCGGCAATCGCTAGCGAGGCCAGCAGCAGCAACGACGACATCGTACCCTCCGAACGGAGCGGCTAACCCCTATCGGGCCACGTCTCATCCGCCGTCGTTGTCGCGCTCCACGATGACGAACTCGACGCGGCGGTTGCGGTGCCGTCCCTCGGGCGTCTTGTTCGTGTCGATCGGCATTTGCTCGCCGAATCCCTGCGCGTCGAGGCGCCCGGCGTCTACGCCAGCGCCGATGAGGAAGTCACGCACCGCTTCCGCCCGGGCCTGCGACAGCCTAAAGTTGTAAGCATCGGGGCCATCGGAATCGGTATGCCCCTCCACGCGAAGGCGGGTCACGTCCGGGTTGTCCACGATGGCGGAGGCAATTTCTTGCAACAGCTCAAAGCTGAGCGGCTGGAGGACGGCCTTGTCTACCTCAAAGTAGATTCGGTCGTCGATACGAATCCGCGTCCGCTCTACGACGACGCGGGCGGGCGCATCGTCCGGGCAGCCATCTTCGTCTAGGTACGCATTGAGCGTTTCAGGGTCGAACGGACACTGGTCCATCGTGTCGAAGATGCCGTCCTGGTCGTTGTCGGGATCCGGGCAGCCGTCTTCGTCCTGGAACGAATCGAAGTCCTCTGGATCGTTGGGGCAACCATCCTCATCGTCGTCGATTCCGTCACCGTCGGTGTCGACAAAGGGCTTGTCGTCCGGGCAGCCATCCTGGTCTTCGAACCCATTGACCGTTTCCGCGGCGTTGGGACAAGCATCCGCCGTGTCCACGATCCCATCACCATCGTTGTCCGGCTCCGGACAGCCATCCAGGTCCTGCCACCCGTCGAAGTCTTCGGGGTCGTTCGGGCAGCTATCCACAACATCTACGATGGTGTCTCTGTCGTTGTCCTCTTCCGGACAGCCATCTCGATCCTGGTAATCGTCAAAGTCCTCTGGATTGTTCGGACAGCGGTCGTTGACGTCCAGAATGGTGTCCTTGTCGTTGTCATCCTCGGGGCAGCCATCGTCGTCTTCAAAGCCGTCGAGGTCCTCGGGGATGTTCGGGCACTGATCCAACTTGTTGGGAACGCCGTCTTTGTCGCGGTCGAGCGTGAGCGGATCAAAGGCTGGCGCCAGGGTCGCGCCGCCAAACACGCGAAAATCTGGGGATCCGACGCCCGGTGTCAGCCCAAAACCGGCGCCGCCGACCAACGAAACGAAGGGCACAGGAAGCACCTTCAACCACGGAAGGATTTCTACAGGTGTCTGTGAAATCCTGCGCCCGCCGACCGTTCCCGCTACGTCCCCACCCAACTCGATGGCAGGTGCCGGATGGGCGGCCAAGCCCGCGCCATACACGAACTCTGTGCCAAGCGTCAGGCCCCGAAACGTATCGGCCTGTTTGATTCGGGCGCCGCCATTGATCGCGAAACGGACCCGGTACTCACGTCCATGTACGCTGCCATCAGCAACTTCCAGCGCAGCCAATGGGGTCACCGTCGCGTTGCCTTCGCCGACAAACGAACGCGTTCCGCCGGTCGGAAGCGTCGTTTTAACCATGACTGCCAGGCCCACCGGGTAGCCTTTGTGAATGTCGACAATGACGAACTTGGGCATGACCCGAACGTCGCCGATGCTGGAGGCCTCAAGCTCCGACGTGGGCTCGGGTGACGAAGAATCGGCAGGCTCAAAACCCTTCTGCCAGGTCACGATGGGGAGATCCGCCGTGAAGCTGAAGATGTCGCCGAGCCCGAACCCCGCCTGCAAGTCCACGACAGAGCGTTCGTCGACCAACGCATCGGGAAAATCAGGCCCAGGCCCGAGCACACGGTCGCCATCCCACGAGAGCACGAGCATGTCCTGCCCGTACATGCCCCAAAAGCCGGCACCCGCCTGCAGATGCCACAGGGTCGTGCTCGACTCCACCACGGCATACCCAAACGGGTCCATAGCGGGCCGAAACCGTTCGATGTCGATGGGGTAGTCGGTGGGGATCGAGGCCTCTTGGGCCCAACCGGTCGCCAAAAGCAGGCACAGCATCATCGCCGACGCCGCCTTCCGAGAATTGGGAGCACGATCAGCCAGGCGCCTAGGTTGTCACCGCCCGTACACCCGCCACCACCCTGGAGTTGTCCGTAGGCCACACCCCCGTCGCAACCTTCGTCGTACAACCCATCGCAATTGTTGTCGATTCCGTCGCCGCACAGTTCATCGCGGCCCGGCCGAACGCTGCGATCCGAATCGTCGCAGTCGCCCTCGAGGGCGCTGTACCCGTCCAGGTCGCAGTCCTCGTCCGTCCCGGTGTCACACAACCCGAGCGCCCAGGCACGAGGCCAAACGGCAAGTAGAAAGCCGACGAGGTGCATGGCGCTCACTTGGCTGCGCTATACTCGATGGCCATATGATGCTCAAGCCGAGCTTCGACCTTGTACTTGTTGTCGGTCAGTTCGGTATCGTTGATCATCAGCTGAATTTTCCCGTGGTCCGGCGCGAGGAATTCCATTTGCAAACCCACGGGCAACACCGTGCTGACGCCCGTCGCGGAGGTGTACTTCAGGATCAACATGCCCGCGTAGCAGCCTTCGAGGTTGCACGGATAGGCCCCGGAAGTCGATGCGCTGGTGTCCCCAGCGGCGTTGACCCACAGGCCTTTGGGTTCCAGTTGGTAGTAGTCCATCTCAGAACCCTTGACCTTGACGCGATCGCCTTTGCACACGTGGCCCGTAAACTGCCAATCATTGTTGATGCTGAGGTAATCGTACATCGTATAGTCAAGGGGCGGGGTCATACACTCCCCGACCGTCAACTGGCCTGGAACGGCTGACAACCAAGTGCCCCACTCCGCCATTGACCCGGCAGCCATCCCGGCTTTGCACTTTTCTAGGTTGTCCTTTGCCACGAGTTCCAGCCGCTCCATCTTGGCCAGAATGGTCGTCTCGACGTTTTCCGACACATTGGAGGGGAAAGACACGCCGTCATTGCGCTCCCCACGCCACTGCGACATCATTGCTTCGAGCGTCTTTTGCCGTGCTTCCTTCCGCGGACCGGTCAGGAGTACGGCGAAATCGGGCGGGTAGTAACAAAAACCCGCCCAGCCGAGCTCCTGGTGCCAGCCCTCGATCACAGGAGGTGGCCCCTTTTGCTTCTTGGCATGCGCAGACCCAGCCCACAAGAACAGGGCACTTATGGTCAACATCGGCGCCTCCTCAGCGAGGCGGCTATCCCGCGACCCGCTGCGCCGCATGAACCCACGGGCCGGCAGACCATTCCGTCTGCCGGACGCCGCTCTAGATGCCGTTGACGAAGATGGCGAGCAGCGCAATGGATTCCATGAGCGCCATGCCGATGATGAACGGAACAAACAGCGCGCCAGCCGCGGCCGGGTTGCGGCCGATGCTCTCGTTCATGCCACGTGCGGCCAAGCCCTGGCCGAGACCTACACCCAGCGCGGCAAAGCCGATCGCAATGCCTTTCCCAACGGGCGCGTAGTTGGCGGCCTCCTGGGCGTAGGCGACGTCGCCGACAAGCAGGACCGCAGTCGCAACTGCGACGACCGGAATGAACTTCTTCATGACTTCTCCAATTTCCGCCTCAGCGGGGTGCTCAGTGAGACTCGTGACCGTGTGCACCATCGTCGTGTGCCACATGGGGCAGCGCGAGGCTGATGTACACCGTCGACAACAACGAGAAAACGAAGGCCTGAACGACACACACCAGCAGGGCGAGCATGATCAGGGGAACTTGCGGTCCGGGCAGCCACCACGGGACCATGTCGCTCATCTTGGTGAAGACCTGGTGATCGCCAAACATGTTCGCCGACAAACGAACCATGAGGGCAAACGGCCGAATGAGTAGGCTCACCACTTCTATCGGGAACAACAAAGGCGCGAGCCACCAGACCGGGCCAAACAGGTGCTTGATGTAGCCCACGGGATCCCGCGAAAGACCGACCGCGTTGAACAGCAGGAAGCTTCCGATCGCCAACCCGACGTTGGTGTTGACGTTGTCCGTGGGGGACAGAAACCCCGGAATCAGACCCAACAGGTTGCTCACGAGGAGGTACAGGAAACAGCTGACGATGATCGGCAAGAAGACCCGAGCGTCTTTTGCGGACATCATCGAGGCCATGTTGCCCTGCCAAAACTCCACGACAGCCTCGGCAAACACCCTGGGCGTCAACCGGTCGTCAGTCGCATACCGGTCAACCCCTGTGCGCGCCTTTGTTGCCTCGATTCCCATTCGCGCCAACAACGCAAATCCGAGAAGCAAGAAGACCGCCAGCCACACGTGCAAGAACGTGGCGTCCATCTGGCCAACGCCGATGAGCTCATTGCGGTCTACGGCTTCAATCAGGTGAAACCAGGAGAACCCTGACGCGATCATTGGGCCACCACAGGACGCCGGGTCCATGCCACGCCAAGGCCCAGGGTCCACACGAACATCAGGCCCACCAAGAGAGGAAGGTGCGGGAAAACTTTGCCCAACAGCGCGAGCACCACAACCGCCAACGGTAAGTGCGCTGGCAACAACACGACGGGCCACCGGAAGCGGCCATCGAGCGTCGTCGCAATCCACGCCTCGGTCCCAAACCACAGGGCGGCCAACAACAATGCGCCTATCAACGCACCTGCAACGAGCGCGGCGACCATCAGCGTTTCAACGGGGGGAAGCAGGGCCATCCGGCGGAGATCCTTGCGAACGAGCGAGACTGAGAGCGTCCACCACACTGAGAGCAAACCCGACGAAGGTAAGCAAGCCCGGCAACCAAGGACCGGTTTCCCACCGATCCGCCAACCACCGCCCGATCAGCGCACCGGCCAGCGGATACGCCATGATCCGCGATGCCGTCGCTGCCGCGACCGCGAAACTTCGCCCAGCACCCTCCGTGGCCACGCCCTCCCGGCCCCGCGAGCTAGCCGCAGGGCTCGGCTGCGATCAAGCTGAGCGCAACGGATTGGTGCGGACCCGTCATCGTGGGGCCATCGCCCCGTCGATCGCCGCGCTGAGCCCGTCGATGACAACCTCAACGTCGTCATCGGACATCGCGGCGTTGAGAAATGCGGCTTCGAATTGACTTGGAGGCAACGAAATCCCGGCCTCAAGGGCGCCTCGGAAGAATCGAGCGAAGGCGCCCACGTCACACTGACGCGCTTCGTCGAGGTTCATCGGTGCTTCCTTCCGGAACCACACCGTACACATGGCGCCCACCCGCGTCATGGAACAACCGGCGGCTTGAAGCGCGTTGGCGAGGCCGGCGTCGAGACGGGCCCCGATCTCGTCTAGCCGGGCGTACACGTCTGGGTTGAGCGCCGCTAGCGTCGCACGACCGGCTGCCACCGCAACTGGATTGCCGGACAACGTGCCCGCCTGGTACACCGGTCCGAGCGGCGCCAACTGGTCCATCAATGCGGCACCCCCGCCAAAAGCGGCCAACGGGAACCCACCGCCCACAATCTTTCCGAGACAGGTCAAGTCACCGTACACGCCGTATTTGCCTTGTGCGCCGCGCGGTCCAACCCGAAAGCCGGTCATCACCTCGTCCACGATGAAGACCGAGCCTGCGCGGTCACAGGCAGCGCGCAACGCCTCTAGGAACCCAGGCTTTGGCGGCACCGTGCCCATATTGCCGACCACCGGCTCGACGATGACCGCGGCAATCTGAGCGCCCTGCGATTCAAAACACCGCAGCACGGCGCTTACGTCGTTGTACGGCAACACCACTGTCAACGCAGCAACCGCTGCCGGCACGCCGGCGGAATCCGGCACGCCAAAGGTGAGGCCGCCCGAGCCAGCCCCCACAAGAACCGCGTCGTGGGCTCCGTGGTAGCAGCCATCGAACTTGACGACGAGGTCTCGGCCCGTCGCTCCGCGTGCCAGCCGGATGGCGTGTGCCGTCGCCTCAGAACCCGAGGAACACAGGCGAACCTTTTCCAGCCACGGCAAGCGGTCGCACAGGGCCTCCGCCAGCTCAACCTCGCCCGCCGTCGGCGCGCCGAACGTCGAGCCCAACCGCAGCGCACGGGTGGCGGCCTCCACCACCGACGGCTCCGCATGCCCGAGCAACAGGGCGCCCCAAGACCCGACGAGGTCCACGTAGCGTCGACCGTCTTCGTCCCACACGTAGGCGCCTTGTCCCCGCGCCACGAAGAGCGGATCCCCACCGACGGCACGGAACGCCCGAACGGGACTGTTCACCCCACCTGGAATTCGTTGCTTCGCGCGCTCAAGCCACGCCGCAGACCTCGGACCACTCATTTGTGCACCTGCGCATCGGCGACGGCGGCGTCGCCCGTTTCTCCTCTTCGCGTCGCGCACACGGCGATGCCTTGCGCGGCGGCCTGCTCCAACAATGCGTCGCCGTCTACGCCGCGAAAGGCGTTTTCGGCCTCGTCGAGCTCACCGAGTTCCAGCAACAAATTTCCTTCGCGAAGCCAACTCACGCCCGCCATTTGCGGACACGACCTGCGAATCCCGAGGAAACGCTCCCGCGCATAGTTCGCCGCGAGGTCCGAATTCGCAGCTTCGGAAGCCGCTCGCCGGGCGGCCTCAAGCTGAAAGTCGCAGGCCCTGGCCGGATCGGAAATTCCGGCGCCGTCGAGCCAAACCAACGCATCTTCCACATCGACAAGGGAGGCCAGGCGCTCGAACACGTCGGCCCTCACCACCGGATCGTCCGTGAACGCGGTCAAATAGAGCAACCAGTCCGCCGCTGCATCGTAGGCCCTCCGATCCGACCACAACACCGCTGCTACCCGCTCCACCGCCGCCCTGCGTGTCTCCTTCAACAAACCGGCCGCGGCCACCTGCTCATAGAGCGCAACGGCCCCGATCACGTCGCCCGCCGCGAGTCTGGCATCCGCCCGCCACAGCGCAACTGGCGACTGTGGGCTGAACCACGCCAATGCGGACAGCACGACTGCACAGGCCAAGGACGCCGTCCAACGAACCACACGCCCTCCGACACCGCAAAGTAACCGGGTCAGCCGTCGCGCCCTGTCTTACGGTGTCGGAATCCGTCGCCTACGGGCGCGATGATCGAAAGCCGCTCCGCGATACTCCTACCCGCACCCGATCCCGATCCCGATCCCCCTCCCGACCCGAGGCAGCGATGCCGTTCGACCATGAGAAGCTCGATGTGTACGCCGTCGCCATGGACTTCCTGGTACTCGCCAACGGCGTCGTTGAGCGGTTGACTGCGCGGCGATCCTCGACGCGTGCCGTCGCCTCAACCTCGTCGAGGACGCAACGCATCGGTCCGGTAAGGAGCAGCTCGATCGCGTCGTGGCGATGCTCGTAGCCTTGGCGAAGAAGCTCCAGAATGATCGCTGACGCTTCCAGGGGCGACGCCGGGAGCGGGGTCGGGAGCGGGAGCGGGACCGGGAGCGGGCCGGGCCCGGCTTGTGGGGATCGCGCCCGACCGTGGGTCGCGGGTCCGGTCTGCGTGTGGTTTACACCCGGGACACTGCCTTTTTCCTGGTGGATCCACAACTGGTATTCCGCACGCCCATGTCGGCGTCGAGCGTCACCGACGGCATCCGATCACACACGTACCTGGATGGGCGAGCGGTGCTGGTGGCCCGGCTGGAACGGGGCGTGACGGTGGAGGTCCGATACAGCGACGACCAAGTCGTGGGGCGTTCATGGACGGGCGACGGGCACTACGCCGACGTGGCTTTGTGGCATCCGATGTCCGACAATTCGGTGAAGTGGTGCAGTACCGTCCTTACGAATGGTCAGTCGAGAGCAGCGAGACGCCCGCACCGCGCCCGTCCTATCCTCCGGAGCCGGTGATTCCTGGGCCGGTGTTCGTTGGGGACACGGAAGTGGTAGTGGTTGGGGTGGTGCCTGGTTCCGCGGTCGAGTTGTGGTGGAGCGAGGGGGACGAGGAGGTAGCGGTGCTGCCGGAAACGCCGGTCAGGTTGGGCAGCCGAGAACCGACGCCGCCCATCCCCTTGAAGAAGTACGCGACTGTGTTCGTGTCCAGGGCGTACATCAGAGCGGCTCGCGGGCCAAGTCACCGCCCTTTGCGGCATCACGGTCAGGGCCGTCGTCTTGGGGTCGCCAGCTTCCGGCAAACGCGGCGATGTCGGCGGGCCACGCGGCACCCACGCGAGACCGGAGCACATCCGCGATCCACCGGCTCACGGAGACCCCAGCGGCCCTCGCGGCTGCCCTTGTCCCCGCCTCGGTTTCGTCATCGATGTAGATCGTCAACTGGGACATCATTTTGCTCCACGTATATGTGGGAGTATACGCGCCTCGGGTCGTCACGCAGCCGCCGAGTTGTCTCCAGTTGAGCCACCGTGGTCACGCCCCCCGGCGCGGCGGAACGAGGACGCAGGTGCGCTCAGACAGCGTTCACCTCAGGCACCGGCTCCGCAGCGATCTCCGGGGCCGGATCGTCGCCGCCCATCCACCACGCGTAGAGCGGCGGGAGGACGAGCAGCGTGAGCGCGGTGCTGGTGATCAGCCCGCCGATGACAACGGTGGCGAGCGGCCGCTGAACCTCCGACCCCGCCGAGCTGGCCAGCGCCATGGGCAGGAAGCCGAGCGCCGCCACCAGCGCGGTCATGAGCACCGGTCGAAGCCGGACTTCGGCGCCCTCTTTCGCCGCGTGCGCGGCGGTACTCCCCGCCTCCTGCAGCCGCCGCATATAGGAGACGAGCACCACGCCGTTCATGACCGCGATTCCGAAGAGGGCGATGAAGCCGACCGCCGCCGAGATCGAGAACGGCAGTCCCCGAATCGCCAGCGCCATCACCCCGCCGCTGACGGCGAGCGGCACGTTGGCGTAGACCAGCGCCGCCAGCTTCACCGAACCGAACTGAAGCTGGAGGATCACGAATATCAGCAACAGAACCATCGGGACCACGATGGCGAGCCGCGCCGAGGCGTCCTGGAGGTTCTCGAAGGTGCCGCCCCAATCGAGCTCGTACCCAGGGGGCAGGTCCACCTCCGCGGCGATGCGCGCCTTGGCTTCGGTGACGACCGAGGCGACGTCGCGGCCGCGCGCGTTGACCTCCACCGTGAGCTTACGACGCCCACCCTCACGGCTGACCTGGGCCGGCCCGGACTCCTCGGTGAGCGTCGCGACCTGGCGCAGAGGTACGCGTACGGCTGCGTTCCCGACGAGGATCTCGCCGAGCCGGTCGACGTCCGCTCGAACCTCCGCGGGGAATCGCACCTGGATCGCAAAGCGGCGCTGCCCGTCGATAACAACGCCAGCCTGCCTCCCCGCGATGGTCTCCACCGCGTCCAGCACATCCCCAGCGTCGATGCCGAGCCGAGCGATGGCCGGGCGATCCACGATCACGCGCAGCAGCGGCAACCCGGCGACCTGCTCGGCCTTCACGTCCTCAGCCCCCTGCACCGGACCGACCACGCGGACGATGTCGTCCCCGATCCGCTTGAGCGTGGCGAGATCGTCCCCATAGACGACGATGGCGATGTCGGACCGCACGCCTTCGATGAGCTCGTTCACCCGCAGCTCGATCGGCTGCGAGAAGGAGAAGTTTGCACCGGGCACACCGTCCTTCAGCACCTTCTGTAGCCCCTCGACCAGGTCCTCCTTGTCGTGAACCTGGGTCCAGCCGTCCACGGGTTTCAGCATGACGAACACGTCCGAGAAGTCCACGCCCATCGGGTCCGTGGCGATCTCTGCGCGTCCGGTCTTCGAGATGACCGTAAGGACCTCGTCCGGGTACGCCGTGAGGATCGCGCGCTCGGCCTCGCCGGCTTGTCGGATGGACTCCTCCAGCGACACGGACGGCAACCGCGCGATCTGCAAGGCGATTGCGCCCTCGTCGAGCTTCGGCACGAACACCGCGCCGAGGAACGGGGCGATGCCGAGGCTCGCGACGAAGGCCGCCGCCGCGAGTCCGACCGTCAAGAAGCGGCGCCGCATCGCGATGGCCAGGAGCGGCAGATACACGCGCTCGGCGAAACGCATCAGCCACGTGTGCTTCTCCTCCACGTTGCGCAGCGCCATGGACGCGAGCACCGGCATCAAGGTGAGCGAGAGCAGCAACGACCCCACCAGCGCAAGCACGACGGTGAGCGCCATCGGCCGGAACATCTTGCCTTCGATGCCTGTGAGCGTCAGGATCGGTAGGTACACGAGGATGATGATCCCGACCGCGAAGACGACCGGGCGCCCGACCTCGCGCGCCGCCGCCAGAATCGTGCTGTCGTCGACCTTCTCCCCCCGTTTTCGTTTCTCACCCACCACGCGGACGACGTTCTCGATCATGACGACCGAGCCGTCCACGATCAAGCCGAAGTCGATCGCGCCGAGGCTCATCAGGTTGCCCGACACCCCCGCCATGAGCATGCCGCTGAACGCGAACAGCATCGACAACGGGATGGCGGCAGCGACAATGAAGCCTCCGCGAACGTTGCCAAGGGTGAGCAACAGCACCGCGACGACCAGGACGCCACCCTCGAGCAGGCTCGTCGCGACCGTGCCGATTGTGCGGGCGATGAGCTCCGTGCGGTCGTAGAAGACCTCGATCGTCACGCCGTCCGGCAGCGTGGGTTCGATCTCCGCCATCCGGTCCTTCACGGACGCCACGACCGTGCGGGAATTCTCGCCGAGCAGCATCATCACGATGCCCGTGACCGCCTCGCCCCGGCCGTCCCGCGTCACAGCACCCTGACGGAGCATCGGCGCGAAGCGCACGTCTCCGAGCTCGTGGACGTGGATCGGCGTGCCCTCGGGCGTCGTCGCGACCACGATGTCGGCGAGATCCTCCAGCGAAGCAACCAGAGCCTCCCCGCGGATGAGCATCTGCTCGCGGCCCTTCTGGATGTACCCGCCGCCGGCCGCGCGGTTGTTCCTCTCCAGCGCCTCGAACAGGTCGGCGAGCACGAGCCCGCGTGCGGTGAGCGCTTCGGGGCGGACCGCCACCTCGTACGTTCGCAGCTCGCCGCCGAAGCTGTTGACCTCGACCACGCCAGAAACTGCGCGCAGGCGGGGCGCTACTTGCCAATCTAGGATGTCGCGAAGCTCCATGGCGGTGCGGCCGTTGCCGCGGATTTCGAACTGGTAGATCTCGCCAAGCCCTGACGAAACCGGTCCCATCTCGGGCTGGCCGTAGCCCTCCGGAATCGCCTCGCGCGCCTCACTCAGACGTTCCCCGAGCACCTGTCGTGCCCACCAGATCTCCGTGCCTTCCTCGAACACGACCGTCACGACGGACAGGCCGAAGCGGGAGAGCGACCGCATCTCCTCGACTTTGGGCACTCCCCCCATGGCCTGCTCTACGGGAACGGTCAGGAAGCGCTCGACCTCCTCCGGGCCAAGCCCGGGCGCTTCTGTGAGAATCTGGATCTGGACGTTGGTGACGTCCGGCACGGCGTCGATCGGCAGTTGCAGCACGGATCGGAACCCGAGCGCGGCCATGACGAAGACCAGGATGAGGACGAGCACCCGATTGCGAAGCGACCACGCCAGCAGGCGGTCGATGATGTCCGGGCCTCCACCGTGGAGCAGGGGGTCAGTGGGCATGGCCTTCACCCATCTCCGCCTTGGCGAGCTCGCTCTTGAGCGTGAACGCGCCCTTTACGACGATGGGCTCACCGGGCTGGATCCCGGTGAGGATCTGCACCTCGACTGCGTTTCTCTCGCCGAGCGTGACGGCGCGCGCCTCGAACGCAGCGCCCTCCTCCACGAACACCGACGGCCGACCCTCGACGTCCTGGATCGCCTCGGCAGGAACAACGACGGTCGGTGCCGAGAGCGTTGCGCCGGCCCCAAGGTCGGCGCGGCCGAACATGCCCGGCTTGAGGCGATGTTCGGGGTTGTCCACCACGAGTCGCACCTCGATCGTGCGCGAGTCGGACTCGACGACGGAGCCCACCCAGTCGATCACCCCAGCGAACGCCTCGCCTGGCCAGGCGTCCACGGTGAAGCGCACCTGCTGCCCGCGGCTGACCCGGGACAGGTCCCGTTCGAACACGTCAAGCACCACCCAAACGAGGTCGAGGTTGCCGACGTGGAAGAGCTGCGTGCCGGGAGCCACGGCTTCGCCGACGGACACCTCCGCCGAGAGAACTTCGCCGGCCACGGGGCTCTTGACGGGGAACCGCGACGGGAAGTGTTCACCGTCGAGTGCGCCCGGGTTCACCCCGAGCACGCGGAGGCGCTCCTCGGCCGCCTCGTAGGAGGCGCTAGCTCCCGACGCCTGCGCAGACGCCTCGGCGAGTTGGGCCTTCGACGTCGAGCCGCTCGCTTCGAGCTCCCGGAGCCGCTCGACCCGCGCCAGCGCGACGTCTCGGTCGGCCATCCGCGCGTGGTAGGTGCCGATGGCCTCGCCAAGAGCGGGTGAGCGCACTTCGGCCAGAACGGTGCCCACGACGACCGGATCTCCGGGCTGGAGGAGAATGCGCTCCACTTGCCCTTCCGCGGACACGCCGACACGTGCCTCGCGACGAGGGTCGAGCTGAACCCGCGCGGTGGTGCCGAAGCCCTCGGACCAGGCACGGCTCTCCGCGGGTTGGACCACGAGCGCGGCGGCGGCGCGCGCCGCAGGGGACAGGCTCACGCGCTCAGCGTGGCCGCCTTCTTCGGCGTGGTCGTCGTGGTCCTCGTGTTCGGGGTCCGTACCGGAAAAGAGGGAGCAACCAAGGACAAGCAGGAGGGGGATCATGGCGCAACCCCGCCGAGGAGGGCGTCGTCTTCGGTGGCAAGCAGGAGGGTGATTCGGGCGAGCGCGAGGTCCGCGCGGGCGGCAGCGAGTGCGGCCTGGCCGGAGAAGACCTCGCCGCGGAGAAGGATGGTGGTGACCAGGTCCAACTCCCCCGCCCTGGAACCGGCCTCGATCGACGCGAGCGCTGCGAGGGCGTCCTCGTGGGTCGCCGGCACCGCTGACATGGTGGTGACCGCGCTCGCGTTCGCGGCAGACGCGGTGCGGACGTCGGCGTCGGCGCGGGCAATGGCGGCTGTGAGACGGGCATTCGCCACGCTGACGTCGCCTCTTGCTACGGCGATCGCAGCGCCGTTCTGGTGCCATAGGGGAACCGTGATGCCGACCGCCGGGCCGGCGGTGACGGTGCTCCCTTCCACTTCGTAGAAGGCACCCAGGGAGAGTGCCGGAAACGCGGCGGCGTGTTCTCGGAAAGCGGCCGCCTCGGCCGCACGAAGTTCTTGGCGGGCCGCAACCACGTCGGACCGCTCCTCGACCGCCATGGCCTCCGGAAGGGGCGCCGCGTCGAGCGGGTCGGCAACGAGGTCGTCCCCGACCACCGGTCGGCCGGCGAGTGTGGAAAGGCGGGCGAAGGACGCGGCCTCCTCGGCGCCTACTGCGAGGAACTCGCCTGCTGCCGTCGCCTGCGCCAGGCGGGCGAGCCGCAATTCGAGGTCGGACGATTCTCCGACGCGGACCCGCGCTTCGGTCGCCGCGAGTTGGTGCGACGCCAGGTCAAAGCCCGCTTTCGCGAAGCCTGCGGTCTGGTGGGCGAGGACCGCTTCGACATAGGCGGCACGGGTGTCAGCGGCGACTTCGAGGCGCGCGCGCCGGACTCCCGCCTCGGCGGCGCTCCTCCGGGCGCGGGCGCTTCGGTGGTCCGCAAGGCCTTCGCCCGTGATGGACAAGGCCTGCGAAACGGAAGCGTCCAACCGGTCGCCGATGACGGCCCAGCCGCCCTCCACCTCGGGGTTCTCCCGAAAAAAGGACGATTGGCGGACATTGCCGCTCGCCGCTGTCAGCTCAGCCTGGGCAACGGCGAGGTCGGGATTGGAAGAAAGGGCCGCGGCGACGGCGTCGTCGGGCGAAAGGGACGCGGCAAGCGCGCCCCCGCACAAGAGGTACGACAAGGTGGCTCCGAACAGATGAGGGACCAGCATGATGCCGGCTGGGCGCACACGACGGCGTGCACGCAGGACTCACGCGTCGGTCAGGCGTTCGGAGGGGGTGTCGGGGGCGCATTCGCGCCGACAGCGCGTTGGGTGTCGTTCGACGAAGGGGTCCGGCCGACGGCGGCGTAGCGCACCGGGTCCGGTTCCAGCATGAGGGTGAGCCACTGCTCAGCGGCTGGGCTCTGACTGAAGCTGGCCAAGGCGATGCTCTGGCTCTCGTGGCAAGGGCAGTGGTGCTGGAGCGGGGTGCAGCCGTGTTCGGCCGCGAGGGCGTCGTGCTCGCCGGCCACTGAGTGCGCGGCGTGCCCATGGGCGATCCGCTCGACAAGCTGTTCCAGAGCGCCGTTCGCGCCAGGCACCAAGCCGAGAACCCCGACCAGAAGGAAGAGAGTACGGAAGAGTCGACGGACCACGATGGTCATTCGGTACCCTGCGTCCAGCCCCAACGCAACGGTTCGTTCGGTGCCACTTAAGGCAGAACCGCGGCTCCCCAACCTAAACCCTCGGCGTTGGGGTCTGGGGGTGTCACGGGCCGCGCCATGGGCGGGTCGTCGCCTCGAACCACCGATGCCAGCGCGACGAGCAGTTCCCCCGCGGTCCACAACCGGTCACCCACGGGCATCGCTGCTGGAATCTCCGTAGGAGCGGCTCCGACAAACTCGTGGATGACGGCGGACAACGCGGCCGGGTCAATCGCCAAGGGTCCCGTCAACGTCGCAGGTGCATCGGAGCGCGGTCCTGCGAGTGCTCCCAGCCGCACCATGTCACCCTCCGCCCGCCCGGCGACGACCAAAGCAAAGGCCTGAAACGCCTCGGAAAGCGACAAGTCACCGGGCAACACGCGGGGCAAGGCGTCGATTTCGATCAGCGCAGCGGCCGCCAATTGGATGTCGCTCAACCCTACGAGACGGCCTCCCAGGTCCGTCGCCTCCGGGGCTTGCGCCAACTGTCCGGGGCGCCTAAATCCCACCATGGCGGATTTCTGAGCGGTCGACGCGGAGACGACACCCACACCGGCAGGCGCGAGCACCTCGTCCAACCAACGGGCAAACACCTCTGCCTCCTCGGCTTGGCCGTGGTCGTCCAACCCCAAGCGGACGATCGGTGTGCCCGGGATCCGGGAGGCACCATGCAGGGACTGTGCGGCCCGATCTGCCATCAGCGGCGTGAACGGACCCAAATCATAGGCGCGACCGCAAGGCCCTGCCCACGGGCCTGCCATCAAGATGGCCGTGACGCGCGGTTGCCCGTCAAAGACCATGCCGAGCCTCGGGGTCGGGGTCGCTGGACCCGCGGTGGTCAGAATGGCTCGAAACCCCGCGCGGGACAGGTGGCTCTCTTGCACCTTTCCCCAAGCATCGGTGACGACGGCGCGCACCCGTCCGTCGACCGCTTGCTCCACCGCTTTGCGGCGTTTGCGCAAAGGACCGTCGACCGCGTACGGGTCGGTGGACACCTCGCTGTCGTCGATTCGGACCGCCACTTCGTGGCCTGCCAGAACGGCTTGGGAGCCGAGCGAAACTGCGGCGTCGGTCAGCTGTTGACCTTGGGCGGGCAAATCGATCACCAGGGTTCCCGCGAGGCCGCGCGCGCTCAAGGCAGCGAGGATGCCCTGGACCAGCGCCGGGTCTCCGTCCTGGTACCGAATCTCGACCACGAGATCGACGACACCGACGGCGGGCGGGAGCGGGTGGTGAAACGGGGCGTCGGCCGCGGCCTCCACCACGCATTCCGATGCGGCCAACGCAAGCGCTGCGAAGGTCGAGACGATCATGAAGACTCCCAGATGAGGTGGGCTGCGTCCGCACCGTCGGCGTAGTAGCCGAGCCTGATACCGACGGTGCGCCAGCCCATCGACTCGTACAGTGCACGCGCCGCGTCATTGCCGGCCCGAACTTCTAGAAAGGCCTTGGTCACGCCGCAAGCGTTCCAGTCAGTAACGGCCGCGAGCAGAAGCGCCCGCGCCAAGCCCCGTCGACGAGCGGAAACGTCCACAACGAGGTCGAGAATGCTGCATTCGTCGGCGGCGATGGCGACGAGCAGGACCCCGGCGAGACGACCCTCGTGCTCGGCGACAAAGCTGCGAGTTGCGGGCGCGTCGAGCGTTCCGTACACCGACAGCGCACTCCATCCGGCGCCATGGTGCCGAACAAGGTGCGCGATAGAAGCGCGGTCGCCGTCGGAAGCCAGTCGGATCACGGGCGCGGCTCTACCCGACGGACAGCAGCAGACGCCACCAAATCCGCGATGACGCCGCTGGCGGTCGCTACTTGGCGGTCGCGGGGGAGCCCGCTCACTTGGCGATCGATCCAGCGAGACACGATCAGGCGCCGGCGCGTCCAAACGAAAAGGCCCGCTTCGTCCAAGCCAAAACGGTCTAGGAACGCCGCCCATTCTGCGGTGCCTTGGAAACCAAGTCGCACCCGCTCGACTTCGGCCCTCAACAGGTCGTCCGAAGGCTGGTTGAGTGCAATGCGTTCGGCAGCGTGTCGAACGGCGGCTCGGTGAATCGCCCGGTCCAAGGGGTCAGACCCGAGGCCGGGATCGATGTACCCGAGCCGAGCATCGAGTTCGGCGTCGAATGCGACTTCGCTCTCGAGTACCGGCTGCCCATCCACGACCGCGACGACACGGTCAATGACGTCCGCGGCGAGCGCGTGTTCAACAACGACGAGATCGAGGGTCCACAGCATGGCGCAAGCGGGATATCCGGCACTGGCCGTGATCGAAGCCAGATCCCTGACCAAACGTTTTGAAGCCGTCGTCGCCGTGGACGGAATTGACCTGTCCGTTGGGAGCCACGGGATCGTCGGATTCTTGGGACCCAACGGCGCGGGGAAGACCACAACGATGCGCTTGTTGACGGGCTACCTCCCGGCGACGAGTGGCACCGCGGTGGTCTGTGGCCACGACGTGTTCGAGGACCCCATCGCTGTGAAAGCCCGCGTCGGGTACCTGCCCGAGGCGCCCCCGCTCTATCCTGAGCTTACCGTTGGCGAATACCTGGCGTTTGTGGCGGAAATACGAGGTGTGGCTAGCGGTGCCGTAGCACGAACCGTAGGTTTGGCGATGGAGCGGGTGGGGCTGAGCGGCTGGGAGCGCAAGCTGACCGGAGCGCTGTCGAAGGGGTACCGGCAGCGCGTAGGCTTGGCGCAGGCGATCTTGCACAACCCGCCGCTACTCATCCTCGATGAGCCGACGTCGGGCTTGGACCCGGCCCAATTGCCGGCGATTCGGCGTCTCATTCAAGACTTGGCCGTGGACCGCGTTGTCCTGTTGTCCACGCACATATTGCCGGAAGTGGAAGCCCTGTGCGAAAGGGTTGTGTTGGTGAACAAGGGCAAGATCGCCGGCGACGGGACCGTGCAAGAACTGGCCGAGAAGACGGGGCGCGGCGCGTGGACGGAGTTGCATGTGATGGGCGACCCGGCGGAGGCCTCTGGCAGAATTGCGGCACTGGCTTCTGTGACGCGTGTGACCCCGTTGGGTGGTGGTCGTTTTCGTGTCGAGGGCGGCGCTCACGCGGCTGCCGACGCCGTGTTCGCCTGTGTCTCCGCCGGTTGGCGCGTGCCGGTGGCGGCGCCGCGCGTGGCCACACTCGAAGACGTGTTCTTAGCGTTGGTCGGAGGTGAGACGTGAACGGACCTGGCTTTCGCCTTGCGGCGTGGGCCGTGCTCAAGAAGGAGCTGCGGGTCTTATTTCTTTCCCCGTTGGCAACGGTCTTTCTCACGGCCTGGTTGCTTTTGGGTGGCCTTTTTTTCTATCTCGGGGTCGCACTGACGGGTGAAGCGTCCCTTCGCGGCACGATGGCGAACCTCGGCGTGACGCTGTTGTTCTGTGTGCCGCTCGTGACGATGCGTTCGTTCGCCGAAGAACAGCGCTCTGGAACGCTCGAACTCTTGCTCACTGCGCCTGTTCCCCTTGGGGCGCTCATCGTCGGCAAATGGGCGGCCGTTGCGGTCCTGAACTCGGTCCTGCTTGGGTTTGCCTGCATTTGGGGCCTGCTGCTCGTCATCTACGGCGACCCGGATTTGGGCGTGCTGTTCACCAGCTACGTCGGCTTGTGGTTGTGCGCGGGCACCTTCGCGGCGGCCGGTTTGTTCGCGTCGTCGTTGACGAAGGACCAAATGGTTGCGGGTGTGGTTGCCGTACTGATGCTGCTGCCGTCGTGGCTTGCAAGCGCGGCGCGCGACCTTGCGCCAGAGGCGTGGCTACCCGTGCTCGACCGCTTGTCCTTCACGGAGCACTTGAGGAGTTTTGCTCAGGGTGTGGTGGACTCCGCCGACTTGGCTTGGTTCGCGGGCGTGACCTTCGTCTTCTTGTTTTTGACCTGGCGTTCGTTGGAATCGCGGAGGTGGAGGTGAGCCAGGGATTGCAGAGGCGCTTTGCGACTGGCCTCAATGCGGTGTTGGTGGGGGCATTGGTCGTGGCTGTCACGGCGACGTTGGTTGTGCTCGCCGAACGTTGGCGCTCCCGACTGGACCTCAGCCAGGATGGCGCGGCGACGTTGGCGCCCGAAACAATCGCCGCTGTTTCCCGCGTTTCTGGCAGTGGAGAATGGGTTCGGGTGACGGCATTTTCCGCACAGCGCAAGGATGCGGAGTCGTGGGAGCGCGACCGGTTGGTCCGAGACCTGTTGCGAGAGCTGCATTTGCGATCCGAGGCCGTCACCGTGCGGTTTGCCGACTTCGACCGCGATCGCTTGTTGGCGGAGTCGTTGGGCGTCGATCGGTACGGTACGGTGGTCGTCGAGAGCCGCGACGACCGGGTGGACATCATCGATCGCGAACTGTTCCGGCATCAGGGGAAAGGCAAGGAGCGTCGGGTTGAGTTCGTCGGAGAGGCGCCCATCACAGCGGCGATCGAGCAGGTCCTCGCAAAACACACCTTCAAACTCTACTCCCTCAAGGGTCACGGCGAACACGAGTTGTTCGATCGAGGGCTCGGAGAGTGGAAAGCGATGGCGACCCTCATCGATGGCCAGGGGTTCACCGTCAAGACGATCGACCTGCTGAGAGACGCGGAGGATGGCGCCGCCCCGGCCGTGCCCGACGACGCCAGTGCGGTCATCTTGCTGGGTCCAAAGGTGCAGCTCGCAGTCAGCGAGGATGCCGCGCTGCGCGAATACCTTGGGCGTGGCGGATCGATCGGCTTCTTCCTCGACCCCGGAAACGCAGTCCCGGACCTGCTGAGCGACCTGGGCGTGGTGATCCCTACTGGGATCGTGTTGGACAAGGAAGTGGTGTACCCGTTTGTGGACCGGCCTCTGCTTCGATACCGGAACCATCCGATTACCGCGCCGCTTGCCGCGGATGAGGCAAGCACGGTGGTGGCGCGTGCGGCTTCGATCGCCCTCACGACGCTCGATGGCATCACGGCGTCGCCTTTGCTGTCCACCGGTCGCGGAGGATGGCTCGAACGGGGCGACCTCCGTGAACCGACCTACGACCCGAGCGAGGACGGTGAGGGCCCGGTCGACGTCGCGGTTGCGCTGCAAATTCAGCGGCCGCACCCCTTGATTCGGCATGCGCCAAGTGCGCGTGTGTTGGTGGTGGGCGACGCCGATTTGGCGAGCGACGAAGTCTTGGCAGAAGGTCCGGGAAACCCGACCTTTCTTGGAAACTCGCTCCGGTGGTTGGCGCATGCCGACGAACGAATGGGCCGTGTCGGACGACCCAGTCGGGTCCGTAGGGTGGCCTTGACGCCGGAGCAGTTGACAGTCGTTCAAGTCGCTGCCATCGGCGGCCCGGCGGGATTTGCGTTGGTATTGGGCCTCGGCATCCTCGCGGTTCGGAGGCGCTGGTGAACGCTACGCTGCGGCGTTTCCGAGGTGCGCTGGTGGCGCTGATCGCCCTCGGGGCCGTTGGCGCAACACTGGGCATCGTGGATGCGATGAGGCCGAAGCTGCCCACGTCAGATGAACTTAAGCCGATGTTGTATCGCTTCGAGAAGGATGATCTCGTCGGTGCCAAGATCGTGCGACCGGACCAGTCCCTCGAATTGACCAAGGTGGAGGGTGAGTGGCTGATCGCAGGTCAACCGTGGCGGCCGGCACGCTCGATGACCCGAAAAATCGCCCACCAGCTTCACGACCTGACCGCCCGCGCCGAGGTGATCGAACACGAGGAAAATCTGTCCGTGTACGGCCTAGGCGAGGACGCGATCCACGTGCTTTTGACGATGAGAGATGGCGACACGCACGAGTTTGAGGTCGGCGACCCGAATCCAACATCCGTGAGCTTTTATATTCGGCCCCTGCCTGCGGGTCGGGTCTTTGTCGTGAAGAAGTCCTCCATGGATTTTTGGCGGGTGGACATCGACGCCTTCCGTGAGACGAAGTTCGCAACCTTCGACGCGGACGACGCCGTTGGAATCGACGCAACCGTGGACAGCCGCCAGTTGAGCCTGCATCGCACAGGTGAATTGACGTGGGAAATGACGGCGCCCGTGACCCAGAGGGCAAGCCGAGACGCTGCGCGGATGATGCTGGGCCGCGTGGCGGCCCTGACCGCCCAAGATGTGGTGCAAGAAGGGCGCAATGGGCTCGTGCGATTGGGCGCCGACCCCCCGAAACACATCGTGCGCATCACGATGGCGACGGGCGACTCCGTCACCCTGCACTTCGGCGACCCGATTCCGGAGACCGACCCGAGCCAGTCATACGTCTACAGTGTAGAGGAAGACGCCGTTTTCGTGGTCAAGGATGGCCTTTTGGATGCCTACCGGAAGACCGTGGAAGAATACCGAAACGAGGTGCTATTCCCCGGAAACCATGAATGGACGGTGGAAAGGATGGTGGTTCGGCAGGGCACCGTGAACGAGTTGGCCCTCGAACGAACTTCAGATGGTTGGCGGTGGCCAGATGGCCAATCGATTCCGGGATCTACGCCCAAGCGCGTCGCGGGCGCGGCGGCGGATCTACGAGCGGTCGGATTTCACGACGTGGTTCCAAAGGGTGCGAGCCTGGAGGTGCCTACGGCCACTGTGGTGTTGACGTTTCAGGACGGCAACACGGCGCGTGTCGACGTCGGCAGCAGTTTTGACGTCATGGTTCGTGACCGAACCGCGAAACGATCGTTTGTGCGCATTGAGGGTGACCCCACCGTCTACGAAGTCGACGGCATGCTGTCGGAGGTGTGTGCGGACCTGTTTCGTGAGTACGGTCGCAAGACGGAGCGAGACGCAGAGAGGCACCTCGATTTGGCCCCTTCACCCCCCGTTGAGCCTGCGGCCCCGTCGGAGTAGAGGGGCCGCGTGAACGACGCCGACCTCGCCATGACCACCCGGCCTCCCGTGCCTGTCGGGGAGGGGCGGTATCTGGTGTACGGCAACTTGGGGACCGGTGGCGCCGCCGGCGTGTACGTGGCCTGGGACAATGTCGGGTCCCAATGGGTCGCAGTGAAGGCCCTGTCTACGTCTGTGTTGAATGACGCGGCGATGCGATCCCGATTTGAGCGCGAAGCCGAAACAATGAAGCGGCTGCGCAACCCGCACATCACGAGGCTCTTCGACGCGCGACTCGATCATGTGCCTCCGTTCATCGTGATGGAGCTCGCTCGGGGCGGTTCGGCAATGGACTGGGTTCGGAGGCATGGGCCGATGCCTGCTGCCTTGGCGGTCGATTTAGCGATCGCCATCTGTGCCGGGCTCGCGGCAGCCCATGGCGCGGGCGTCGTTCACCGGGACGTCAAGCCCCACAACTTCCTGATTCACGAAGATGGCACCTGTAGAATCACGGATTTCGGTATCGCACGAACCGACGAGCAGGGCCTGACCCTGACTGGCGTGCAAATCGGAACTTTTTCGTACATGGCGCCGGAGCAGCGCAGCAACACGAAAAACGTCGACAATCGGGCGGATGTGTACGGTGTGGGCGCGTCGTTGTTCACGCTGTTGACGGGCACGGCCTCCTCCGAATTGTTTGTGGCCGACCAGGACGACACCTTGTTGGAGGCGGTGCCCGAGGCACTCAAGCGCGTGATCCTCACGGCAACGCAGTACAATCCAGAGGATCGTTACGAAGGGGTCACGCAGCTTTCTCAGGCCTTGCGCCGTGTGCGCAGCACCATCACCGAGCCGCCCCGGTCCGTTGGACTTGCTCGCGGCCTGTTGGATTTGCCGGCCACCCCACCGGAAACGGTATTTCCGGGCGCGGACCTCGACGATCTGGATCGGTCCTTGCTCGGGGCCCCCGACAACAGCGGTGTTCGCAACATTCGAAAGGTGGGGGAAACGGCGCCTCGTCCTGCGGACCGAACGTCCGAGCCGGGTCGTCGCAGAGCGAAGCGGCCGGTCCGTTCGCCTGGACCCCAATTGTCGCCAGGAAGCATGTATGCATTGATGGGCGCAATTGCCGTCACCACCATGTGTTCTGTTGGCGCCATTGCCTTTGGCAGCTGGGTCGTGGGTCAGGCGCGTTCTGAGGCGGAGGATGCGCGTGACCAAATGCTCGAGATCATCGAGACGCAGGGCCTGTACGTCGCTCAGGTGGGGCATGACGGGCGGTTGGAGAGGATGTACTTCGACTTTAAGGATGCCGCGGGACCCGAGCGTACCGTCCGTGGTTTGTCCATGGTTGACGCGCTGGAGGACTTTGCTGGGGCCCGTCGTTTGCCTGCTGACTTGCAGCCTCGAATGGCCGAGATCACGGAGGCGCGGACCCAGTACGCAACGTCGATGGATCGCTGGGCATTGGCCTCGAATACCCGGCTGGGAACCCTGGCGGTGGCGCTCGGAACTGTGCCTCGCCCCGACGCCCGTTGATGCGCGTCCTCGGGATCGAAACGAGTTGCGACGAAACGGCGGCAGCGGTGGTGGGTATTGCGGGGATTGAGTCGGACGTCGTGTGGACGCAACTCGACCACTCCGCGTACGGGGGAATTGTGCCGGAAGTCGCGGCGCGCGCCCATATCGTTCACCTCCCGGGAATCGTCGAGCAGGCGCTCTCGGAGGCGTCTGGGCCGATCGACGCGGTGGCCTGTACCGTTGGCCCGGGACTGATCGGCGCGCTGCTGGTAGGCGTCGCATTCGGTCGAGCCCTAGCGGCGGCGAAGGGCGTGCCTTTTGTACCGGTACACCATGTGGAGGCGCATGCGCTGGCCCCGCAGTTGTGCGACCCGGCGCCGGCGTTGCCCTACTTGGCGCTGGTCGTCAGCGGGGGACATACGGCGTTATTTCGAGTGGACGATCCGGAGCGGATTCAACTGTTGGCGACGACTGTGGACGATGCGGCAGGTGAGGCGTTCGACAAGGTTGCTCGGCTGCTCGGTCTGGGTTGGCCTGGCGGTCCGGAGATCGATCGACTCGCTGCGACCGGCAACCCAGCTGCGGTGCCGCTTCCTCGGCCGACGGCCACCGGGTTGGACTGGTCCTTCGCCGGGCTGAAGACGGCGGTTCGGACTGCATTGAAGGCCAATCCCGCACCTGCGGACGTCGCGGCGAGCTTTCAAGCAGCGGTGGTGGATGTGCTGCTGGATCGTTGCCGCAAGGCCATGGCAACGACGGGCTTGAGGCAACTGGCTCTCGGGGGCGGCGTGGCTGCCAACAGCCTGTTGCGCACACGTGCCGCTGCCGAGCTTCCGGGCGAGGTTTTCATTCCGCCCGGACGCCATTGTACGGACAATGCGGCGATGATCGCTCATGCAGGCCGCTTGTCGCTGCTCCGAGGCACGACGAGAACGTCGGTCGTGGCGCGCCCGTCTTGGGCCGTGGGTCAACGGTGACGGCTCCAAAAAAGCGCTATGGACAGCATTTTCTCGTGGACCCTTCGTGCGCTGCACGAATTGTACGTTCGGCCGCAGTCGTGCCTGGCGAAAAGGTGCTTGAGGTGGGCCCTGGACGGGGGATCCTCACGCAGAGCCTGCTCGCGGCGGGCGCACAACTTCGCGCGGTCGAGATCGACAAGGACTTGCTTGGGCCACTCCGCCAACGGTTCCCAGACCTCGACCTGATCGAGGGAGATGCGACGACGCTCGATTGGTCTGTGGTCTGTCCTGGTTCTGGCTGGCAGGTTGTGGCGAACCTTCCTTACAACGTGGCGACGCCGCTCGTGGTGGGCTGGGTTTCACAACCAGAAACGTTTTCCCGGCTCACGGTCATGCTTCAGCACGAGGTTGCAGAACGGCTCGTGGCCAAGGTCGGGGACGAGGCCTGGGGCCGTCTGTCCATTGCAATCGCCATTCGGGCGCAAGTGACGTGGGTCATGTCGCTGCCGCCCGGTGCCTTTAAGCCGCCGCCAAAGGTGCGGTCGGCCGTCGTGCGAATCGAACCTCGCCCGGCGCCGGACTTCGGACCGGCCGGCGAAGCAGCGTTCGAGAAGGTGGTGCAAGTCGCCTTTGGTCAGCGTCGAAAGACACTTCGTAACGCTCTGATGGCATCGTTTCCGGCGTCCGTCGTGGACGAGGCCCTGTCGTCCATCGTTTTGGACGGCACGCGGCGTGCCGAGACCTTGGAGATCGACATCTTCCGTCACCTCGCAGCTGCCCTGCGTCGCGGCCTGGAGGACCGCCCGTTATGACAACCTTGCGTCCGCGGGGCGCATGATGGGGTGTGCGTGCGCGTTCTCTCCTGTGGCATCACCGATGTGGGTCTCAAACGCGGCCACAATGAAGACAACTACCTGATCAACGAGGAGTTGAACCTGTTTGTGGTCGCCGATGGCATGGGCGGACATGCAGGTGGGGAGTACGCTTCTGCGATCGCCGTCAACACGGTCGAGGAGGTGGTCACCTCGATTGAAGTTCAGGGCGCGCCGGCCGGGGTCGAGGACGACCCGGTCGAGTTGACCAGGTACAAGATTCGGGAGGCCATTCGCCTTGCAGGTCGTCGCATCTTCGACAAAGCGAGGGAACAACCCGAATACCACGGGATGGGTACCACCGCAGTCGTGCTGCTTCTCGAACATGGCTCTGCGTTCATCGCACATGTGGGTGACAGTCGGGTCTACATGGTTCGGGATGGCAAGATCGAGCAGGTCACGGAGGATCATTCGCTGATCGCCGAAAAGCTGCGGCACGGTCTGCTCACCGCAGACGAGGCCAAGAATCACCGGATGCGGAACGTCATCACGCGCAGCCTTGGGTACCAGGAAGACGTGGAAGTGGACCTGACCGTGAAGGCTTCTCGCAAAGGCGACACGTTTCTGTTGTGTTCCGATGGTTTGTCGGGCCACGTCAATGCCGACGAAATGGCGGACTTGTTGGGCCGACATGGTCCCCAGGGCGCGGCGCGCCGGCTGGTCGCGCTGGCCTGTGAACGTGGGGGTGACGACAACATCACTGTCGTCGTCGCGACCGTGGAGGACCTGCGGTGAACGCTGGGGACGTTTCCCCGCCGGCGCCGGATCCGAGATTTATTCGGGTCTCGTCGCCCCCCGTCAATCCATTGCCCGTTCGGCTGCTGCTGTTCGTGTGTTTCCTGGCCGCCGCGTTGCTCGCGGTCAGTGTTCCTCGGGCGATTCGCCTCGGACCGCTGGTCGCGGAAAATCGGATTCTGACAGAGGAACTTCGGTCACAGTTGACCGGATATGAGCAGTTTGAAGAAGACTTCAACCGCTGGGAGGGTCAACTCAAGCAATTTGATTCGTTGTTTCAGTCCAGATGTGTGCAACCCGCTGCGGACGCTGTGCCTCGGGTCGTGGTGCCACCGGTTGAGGGCACGGCCGATGTTCTTATGGCGAGATTACCGGCTGTCGTGAGGCGGTTGAGCGACAAACCAGGCCATGACGGGCGATCCGTGCAGGACGTGATCGATGAGATTGAGCAGAGCCTCGGGAAGGTGCGCGCGGCGCCGTCGCGGGACCCCGTCCCGGGTAACTTTGTGACGTCCGATTTTGGGCGTCGTCGGGATCCGCTGGACGGTCGTGTGGCGCATCATGGCGGCGTCGACATCGACGGAGCCTACGGCGAACCTGTGATGGCCACAGCGCCCGGTCGGGTCATTGAGGCGGACTGGCACGAGGGCTACGGAAAACGGGTGCAGTTGGAACACGGCTACGGGATGGGAACCGTGTACGCGCATTTGCAGGATCTGGACGTGAACGAAGGGGATTGGGTGCTGATTGGGCAGCAAATCGGCACCGTCGGCAGCACGGGACAATCCACAGGAAGCCATTTGCACTACGAGGTTTGGGAGTACGGACGTGCCCGAGACCCTTTGCCTTTCTTGTCGGGTGATTAGCGACGGCACGCCCACGGCGCCGGACTGTCCGGATTAGCTGGCGTGGCCTTCGGACCGGTCATGATCGACAAGTTGACGAACCTGGTCAAGCGCGTGTTTGGCGACGCCAACGAACGGGAATTGAAGCGCATTGCGCCGCTCGTTCAGAAAATCGCGGCGCTTGAACCGTCGATGAAAGCCCTCAATGACGACGCGCTTCGAGCGAAAACGGACGAGTTCCGCGCACGACTCGCGGCGGGTGCGGCGTTGGACTCCCTGCTGCCCGAGGCCTTTGCCGTCGTCCGCGAAGCCAGCATTCGTTTCCTCAAGATGCGCCCCTACGATTGCCAGATGATCGGCGGAATCGTGCTGCACCAGGGCAAGATCGCGGAGATGAAGACGGGGGAGGGGAAAACGCTTGTCGCGACCGCACCCGCCTACCTCAACGCCCTGACCGGAAAGGGCGTTCACGTCGTGACCGTCAACGACTACCTGGCGCAACGGGACGCGGACTGGATGCGCCCGCTGTACTCGGGCCTCGGCGTGTCCGTCGGCGTCATCTTGTCGGGCCATCGGCCAGAGAAAGAGAAACGGGCAGCCTACGCAAGTGACATTACCTACGGCACCAACAACGAATTCGGCTTCGATTACCTGCGCGACAACATGAAGTACAGCTTCGACGACATGGTTCAGCGCGGGCACGTGTTCGGAATCGTGGACGAAGTGGACAGCATCCTCATCGACGAGGCGCGTACGCCGCTCATCATTTCGGGCGAAGCGCAGGGTTCGTTGGACCTGTACGCCATCAGTGACGCGGTCATTCCGAGCCTTCGTTCCGCCATCGACTTCGTCATCGACGAAAAGGCCAAGGCGGTCACCCTCACCGAAGACGGCATGCAGCGGGTTGAATCCAAACTCGGTTTGGACAACCTATACGACCCGGCGAATATGGAGATCAATCACCACATCCATCAGTCGCTACGTGCCCACCACCTGTACCGGCGCGACGGTGAGTACGTCGTTCGAGACGGCAAAGTCATCATCGTGGACGAGTTTACCGGCCGCCTGATGACCGGCCGAAGGTGGTCAGACGGCCTGCATCAAGCCGTCGAAGCGAAAGAAAAGGTGAACGTCGAGCGGGAATCGCAGGTGTACGCCACAATTACGTTCCAGAATTTGTTTCGTATGTATGGGCGTTTGTCAGGCATGACTGGAACCGCCGCAACGGAAGCTGCGGAGTTCGCCAACATCTACAATCTGGACACGGTGGTCATCCCGACCAACCAAGCGGTCGCGCGAACGGACCGAGACGACATCATCTTCCGGACGATGACGGAGAAGTTTGAAGCGGTCACCAACGAAATCGTAGACTGCCACGGGCGAGGTCAGCCGGTGCTGGTGGGCACAACATCCGTCGAGAAGAGCGAGTTGTTGTCGCGCGAGTTGGGCAAGAAGGGCGTGCCGCACGAAGTGCTCAATGCGAAGAATCACCATCGGGAAGCGCTCATTGTGGCGAACGCAGGCCGAAAGGGCGCCGTCACGATCTCGACGAATATGGCCGGTCGTGGAACCGACATCAAACTCGGAGGCAACCCAGAGGCGTTGGCGAGGCTGGAGAATCCAACGGCGCCGACGTCCGAACTCGCCTCCTTGATCGAACGGTACGAATCCACCTGCAAGGCAGAAGCGGACGTCGTTCGAGGCGTAGGCGGCCTGCATATTCTTGGGACCGAGCGGCACGAGTCGCGTCGCGTAGACAACCAGTTGCGCGGGCGTTCCGGGCGTCAGGGGGATCCTGGATCCTCGCGGTTTTACCTTTCGCTAGAAGACGACCTGCTTCGTATCTTCGGGTCCGACAAGATTACCCTTTGGATGGAGCGCATGGGCCTCAAAGACGATGAGCCCGTTGAAAACAAGTGGGTCACGCGGTCGATCGAGAACGCACAGGTCAAGGTCGAGGCGCAGAACTTCAACATGCGCAAGAACCTGCTCGAGTACGACGACGTCATGAACTACCAACGAAAGGGCGTGTACGACCTTCGTCGGCGCGCGCTCGCGTCGGAGGGCATTCGTGAGCTGGTGGACGACTCGGTGAACGGCGTCGTGACCGACGTCATGGACGATTTTGTTGGCGAGGGCGTCAACCCAGAGAATTGGAATACGGTGTCGATCCGCGAGAATCTCGAACGTGTGTTTGGCATTGTCTGGGAGGACGCGGACAACAAGTTGCGGGACTTGTCTCGGGAGGAACTTCGCGCGCGGCTCCAACGGGAGACCAGTGAACGGGTCGCAACGACAGTGGATCGGATGGGCGAGGCGATGTTTGTCGAGGTGGCGCGGTACGGCCTCCTGCAACTCACCGACTCGTTGTGGAAGGACCACCTGTTGGCCTTGGACCGCCTGCGCCAG
The DNA here is from genome assembly GCA_945861065.1 of Klebsiella pneumoniae. Classification (GTDB taxonomy): domain Bacteria; phylum Myxococcota_A; class UBA796; order UBA796; genus SXOB01. The sequence continues at coordinate 53,358 of CAMASI010000008.1, forward strand.
GGTGTAAGCCTTCGCGGCTATGGGCAACGCAACCCGTTGTTGGAGTACAAACGCGAAGCGCTACAAATGTACCTGATGATGAATGCCTACCGTGATGAGCAGCTCATCGCTCAGTTGCTTCGCGTGGAGCCTGACGCTGCTGCGGCGGCGACGCCGAAGCCGACTCGGCAACAGGCTCGCCGACCGGACCCCGCCGAGTTGCAGCTCACGTTGCCCGCAGTACCTGAAGAGGCCCCAGTGGCGGCCCCGGCACGGGGCGCGGAAGCGCGGGAATTCGCTGCGCTTCACGGTGTTCGACGCAACGACTTGTGCCCGTGCGGGTCGGGGAACAAGTTCAAGAAGTGTTGTGCCGGCGCCGGCGAAGAGGCAGAAAGCGCCGCGGGCTAAGGGTGTTCGGCGGATCATCCTCCAGGCTCGACTGGGGCCAGCCTCCGTGCTAGTCGCGCGGCCCTCCGAGCGAATCGCGCGGAGAGATCACACGCCGCGATTTTGACGGTCAGCCTGGGTGCCTCGTATCTACGGGGCTGGCGAGGCCACGCGGCGGAGGACCAACCCAAAGGAGTGCCCCATGAACATCTCATTGCGCGACCTGCTGCAGGCCGGCGTGCATTTTGGTCACCAGACCCGTCGTTGGAACCCCAAGATGAAGCCGTACATCTACGGCGCCAAGAACGGGGTCCACGTCATCGATCTGCAACGCACCGCACGCGGGCTCGTAGATGCCGTGCGCTTTGCCAGTGCGACCGTGTCGCATGGCGGTCAGGTGTTGTTTGTCGGGACCAAGCGTGCCGCGCGCGAGATCGTGCAGGAAGAAGCCAAGCGCTGCGGGATGTTCTACGTGAACCACCGTTGGCTCGGAGGCACGCTGACCAACTGGGTCACCGTGAAGAAGTCGATCGAGAAGCTCACCCAGTACGAGAAGGCACGGGATGAGGGTCGTTTCGAACTGCTGACCAAGCGGGAAGCCCTGGAGCTGACGCGCGAAATCGGAAAGCTGGAAGAGTCGTTGGGCGGCATCAAAACGCTGCGCGACCGGCCGGCCGCCTTGTTTGTTGTGGACCCGAAGAAGGAGCACATCGCTGTCAAGGAGGCCCGTACGTTGGGAATCCCGGTGATCGGTTTGTGCGACACCAACTGCGACCCCTCGGGCATCCAGCACGTCATCCCCGGCAATGACGACGCCATCAAGTCCATTCGCCTGTTCACCGCCGCAATTGCCGACGCCATCGCCGAAGGGCGCCGGCTCAGCACCGGTCGGGCTTCGGCAGCCTCCGTCTTCGTGGGTGCCCGCGATGACGACGAAGTCGTGGATGTGGAAGAAATGGGCCGTCGCGCCCGCTTCAGCCACGCTGATCCCGCCGAAGAACGCGACGCCGAATCCTGAGAGGAACCCATGTTGGACAGTATCAAGACGCTCCGCGAACGAACGGGCGCGGGCATGATGGATTGTAAGAAAGCGCTCACCGAGTCGCAAGGCGACATGGAGAAAGCTGTCGATTGGCTTCGCGCCAAAGGCATTGCCAGCGCCGCGAAGAAAGCGGGCCGAGCCGCCACCGAGGGGTCGGTCCACGCCTACATCCACGCGGGTGGTAAGGTTGGCGTATTGGTCGAGATCAACTGCGAAACCGATTTCGCGGCGATGAACGAGGGGTTCCAAACCCTGGTGCGCGACGTCGCCCTGCACATCGCAGCCTCGAACCCGCAGTACCTGGTCCGTGAAGACGTACCGGCGCACGCGCTAGCCCACGAGCGAGAAGTGCAGAAGCAACGGGTGATCGAAGAAGGAAAGCCCGCGGCTGTGGCCGAACGAATCGTCGAAGGACGCATGTCCAAGTTCTACGAGGACGTGTGCCTCATGGAACAGAAGTTCGTGAAGGACGACGCGAAGACGATCAAGGATGTCGTGTCTGACGCCGTCGCGAGAATCGGCGAAAACATTCAAATCCGTCGTTTCGCTCGGTTTGAGTTGGGCGAGGGGCTGGCGAAACGGACCGACGACTTCGCAGCCGAAGTCGCAGCGGCTGCCGGCGTCAGCTGATGTCGAACACCCCGCGCTACCGCCGCATCCTGCTCAAAGTGTCAGGGGAGATGCTGGGGGGTGACGAGGGGCAGGGCATCGAGTCGCATGTACTCGACGCCTTTGCGCAAGAGATTCACGCTGTCCGAGACCTCGGTTGTGAGACCGCTGTTGTCATCGGCGGCGGGAATATCTTCCGCGGTATTTTTGGCGCAAAACGCGGAATGGACCGGGCGACCGCCGACACAATGGGGATGCTCGCGACCTGCATCAATGCGCTCGCTTTGCAGGACGCATTGGAGCGACGGGGTTGCCATACCCGCGTGATGAGTGCCATTCAGATGCATCAGGTGAGCGAGCCGTACATTCGGCGTCGGGCCACCCGACATCTGGAAAAGGGCCGCGTCGTCGTGTTCGCGGCGGGAACAGGTCAACCGTTTTTCAGCACCGACACCGCGGCCGCCCTGCGGGCTGCAGAAATTGGCGCGGACCTCATCATCAAAGCGACCAAGGTCGACGGCGTATATGACCGCGACCCGTTGAAATTCCCGGACGCGACGCGATTCGACCGGCTCGATTACGTCGAAGTTCTTAAGCGCGACCTTCATGTGATGGACCAAACGGCCATCACCATGTGCCGCGAAAATCACATCCCAATCCTAGTGATTGCGTTCGGCGCAGGCCGCGTGGTTCGCGCGGTCAGCGGCGAACCCATGGGGACCCTCGTCAGCGACCCGATGCGTTAGGGCGGCTGGACGGAGGATTGCTGCCCGATGGATGAGTATCTGGAGGCTCTCGCCGACGACATGAAGGGCGCTTTGGAGGCGCTCGGGCGTGAACTCGCCAAAGTGCGAACGGGCAGGGCGAGTCCTAAACTCGTGGACGGCGTGGTGGTCCTTGTTCATTCCTACGGCGCGACGATGCCGCTCAATCAATTGGGTACGGTTCAGGCGCCAGATGCACGCCTGATTACCGTCTCGCCGTGGGACAAATCCACCATCGTGGACATCGAAAAGGGCATCATGGCTGCGGGATTGGGCCTCAACCCGAGCAACGACGGCCAAATCATTCGAATTCCGGTGCCGCCGCTGTCGCAACAACGACGCGTCGAGTTGCAAAAACTGGTACGAAAGGATGGCGAAGACAGCAAGGTCCGCGTGCGCGCCATTCGTCGTGAGTACAACGAAACGTTCAAGGCGGGCGAAAAGGACGGCGATTGCACGGAAGATGAGTGCCGTCGCTTACTTGAAAAGGTTCAATTGGCCACGGATAAGGCCATTGAGCAGATTGAGAAGCTCGTGACGGCGAAAGAGGCCGAGGTGATGGAAGTGTGACGACCGAACCGCGCCAACAAGGGCCGCGCCATGTCGCCATCATCATGGACGGCAACGGACGGTGGGCTCATTCGCGTGGCCTGCCACGTCAAGACGGTCACGAGGCGGGTGCCGAATCGGTGCGTGAAATTGTGCGCGCGGCCGGCGAACTCGGAATCGACGTGCTCACATTGTATAGTTTTTCGACCGAGAATTGGGCGCGTCCTGAGGCAGAGGTCGACGCGCTGATGCGCCTGTTGGGTCGGTTCCTGGTGGATGAACGCGACGAGATGATGCGAAATCGCGTGAGACTCGGCGCGATTGGGGATTTGGAACGGTTGGATCCGGTCGTGAAGAGCCTGCTGGACGTTGCCATCGCCGCTACCGAAAGCAACGATGGGCTTCGGCTCTTCCTCGCGCTGTCCTATGGTGCCCGAAGCGAAATCGTACATGCTGCGAAAGCCGTCGCGGCTGAGGTCGTTGCGGGTCGTTTGACCGTGGATGAGATCGATCAGGGCCACCTAGAGCGTCACCTGTCGATGGCCGGCCTGCCGCATCCCGACCTGCTGATTCGCACGAGTGGGGAAATGCGGCTGAGCAACTTCTTGCTCTGGCAGGTCGCCTACGCGGAAATCGTGGTGACCGATGTGCCGTGGCCCGACTTTCGACGCGAACACTTGGTCGCCGCGTTGGACGAATATGGGCGGCGGCAAAGGCGGTTCGGGCGAACCGGCGCCCAGTTGTCCTCGTGCTGATTCGCACGGTAGCCGCTGCGTTTGCGCTTGCGATCGTCCTTCCGCTGTTGGTGTGGGGAGGCGTTGCGGGTACGGCCGCGCTGGTCGCGGTGGCGTCGGCGATTTGTATTCACGAATTTGTCGGGATGGCGCTGCCGTCTTGGCGCGGCTGGGGCCACATTGCCGTGGGATTGCCGTGGCTCTGCATTGCGGTCGCGGGGTGGACGGTCGGGGCAATCGGCGCATTGGTGACGGCATCGATTGCCTTCGTCGTGCTGTTTGGCTCGATCGCGCTTCGTCCGGGAGCAGATCTGCCGGTGGCGGTAGAGCGCCTCGCTCGCGTGACCCTTGGACTTGCGTGGATCGGTCAACTTGGTTGGGTGATTCCGATCCGGAATGAAGCGTCGGGAGGGGCCTGGCTTGCGCTTGCGCTGGTGGTGCCGTGGTGTGGCGACACGGGCGGGTACATTGCCGGCCGTTGGTTGGGTCGAACGCCCATGCATCCCGCGGTCAGCCCGAAAAAAACGATGGAAGGCGCTGCCGGATCGATCATGTCTGCCGCGGTCGGGGCCGAAGTCGTGCGTTGGTTGTGGCTCTCTGAACTCCCGCTTGGGTCTGGGGTTCTTCTGGGGGCCATGCTCGCTGCTGTGGCCATTGTTGGAGACCTGGCGGAGTCGATGCTCAAGCGAGCGTGGGGCGTGAAAGACACAGGCGCGATCTTGCCAGGGCACGGAGGTCTGCTTGATCGCATCGATTCCGTGCTCTTCGTGGCACCATGGGTGTACTTGGTGTGTACAATCGCTGGGGAAAAGCACGGATGATCGTCGTCGCCGGTCTCGTCATGTTGGGTCTGCTCGTCGTGATCCACGAAGGCGGGCACATGATCGCAGCCAAGCTGTTGGGAATCGGCGTGCCCGTGTTCTCCGTGGGCATGGGCCCGCGAATCGCTGGAATTCGACTGTGGGGCACAGACTTTCGCCTCTCTGCCATTCCTGTTGGCGGGTACGTTCGAATGACCGGCGCGGATCCGTTTGGAGACGCTGAGGAGAGTGGTGAGGTGTTCGAGCGCCAGAATTTCATGGCGCGCCCGGTTTGGCAGCGACTCATTGTCATGGCGGCCGGCCCTGGTGCAAACCTGTTGCTCCCCATCGTGTTGTTTTCTGCCGTGCTGATGGGCGGCGAGCCGCAGCCAGACGCGTCGGTCGGCTTTGTGACAGCCGAATCGCCGGCCTTCGTCGCGGGGGTGCGTGAAGGAGACATGGTCCGTCGTATTGGCGGGAACGCCGTTCTCTCCTGGGGCGACGTGATCGACGAATTGCTGGCGCGACCCGGCCAAACAACGAAAATTGATTTGGAACGAGACGGCGTCGCGATGGACGTCACGGTCCCAGGGTCCGCGATCGTTACGGTGGACGGATTGCTCGACGGCGACGCGCTGGGGATAGCAAGCGAGCGCCTTTCTTCGTCGATCGGGGTCGATGATCCCTCGAGCCCTGCGTTCAGGTCTGGGCTTCGGACGGCCGATCGGGTGGTTTCTGTGGACGGGGTCGAGGTCCGTGACTGGCGAGGCCTGATTCGCGCCATCGGCCCAGGTGCGCACGCTGTTGTCGTGGACCGTGTCGCCGGCGCGGCGATCGAGCGCATCGAGGTCAAGTTGCTGGCGGACGCTTGGGCTTCGGCACGCCCCGACCCGTGGGCAAACGGTTGGGGAATCGTCCCGTTGCAGATGTTTGTCCGGCACGTCGTTCCCGAGGGCGCCGCGGTGGCTGCGGGGATCCTGCCGAATGATCGCCTGTGGTCGGTGGACGGGTCAATATTGCCAGATTGGAGAGGATTGACGCAGCGAATCATGGCGACCGTAGACGAACAGGCCGAGGCTGGGGCGCCAAGACCCGTGCGTGTCGAAGTCGTTCGCGAAGGTGCCATTGTTGGCGTTCAACTGGTGCCGACGTTGGTTCGGGAATTGGTACGTGTCGAAGCCAGGTATCGACCGATGATTGGGGTTCAGCGGTGGGATGGCGCGTTCGTGACGGCTCCGGAAGTGCGCCGCTACTACGGTCCATGGGAGGCGGTGGTCCGCTCTGTGCAGACCAGTCGGAGGGTGCTGAGCGATACGCTTCAACTGTTCGGCAACCTGTCGATCGGCAACGTCAAGGTCGACGAGGGCCTGGGAGGACCGGTCGAAATCTTCCGGCATGCAGCCGCCAGCGCGGAGGAAGGGATCTTTGCGTTTGCGCGGATGATGGGCATGATCAGCTTCAGCCTTGGGATTGTGAATCTGCTCCCGGTGCCGGTGCTGGACGGCGGACACATCCTGTTCTACACGTTGGAAGCGATTCGAGGTCGGCCGCTGTCGTTGGTCGTCCGAGAGCGATTGCAGATGGCGGGCGTGCTCGCGCTGGTTGCGTTGATGCTCTACGTGACGTGGGGCGAGGTGCTTGACGTCGTGTTCGGGTGATCGTGCTTGCGGTGGACACAACGGCGCCGGTCATCGGCGTCGCGGCGAGCGATGGGTTGCGCACGTTTAGCCGCGTGGGGCGCGTAGAAAGAGGAGCCGAGGCTGTTCTCGTCGAATGGTCCTGTGAGGCTCTGGCGGCTCTGGGCGCGTCGTTGCGTGACGTAGCTGGGGTTGGCGTCGCGATGGGGCCCGGCACGTTTACGGGAACGCGCGTGGGGCTCGCACACGGCCTGGGGATTGGCATCGCGAATGGGGCGCAGATGTGGCCTGGGGATGGCCTTGCGTGCCGTGCGCGCGCCGTCGGTGGGACCATGTCGGTGCTGACGCTGCTGGATGCCCGCCGGGGTCGGGCGTATGCGTCAGCTTTCTCGCCGGACGGGACTTGCACCCATGCTGCGGCCGATGCGCCGCTGAGCGATGCGCTCGGGTGGATGGTTGCCCCCTTCGTGGCAACCGGCGAAGGTGCCTTGTTGTGGAAAGACGATGTCGAGCGCGCCGGCGGGTGTGTGGCGCAGAATGCAGACGACCCAGCTGTCCACGTGCTTGTCGCGGACTCCTTTGCGACGATCAGCGCTGGCCAGGGCGTTCCTGTGAGTCGAATGACCCCGCGTTACCTCCGCGCCCCAGGTGTGGAGGCGCGTTGACGGTAGCGGGAAGTGGAAGCCTGTCGGTGGCGGTCCTTGGCGCTACCGGGTTGCTCGGCGCCGAAATCGTGCGTGTGTTGGACGCGGCGCCATGGCGGCCTGCCCGACTCGTACCGCTAAGCAGCGGCCGGTCGTCTACAACACATGTGGACTGGGGTGAGGACCGGGTTGTGGTGGACGATTTGTCCGATCAGGCGCTCGGGGAAGTCGACTTGGTCATTCTGGCCGCTCCGAGCGCGGTGTCGCTGGAGGCGGGCCGCGATGCGCTCAAACAGGGTGTGTCGGTCGTGGATTGTTCCGGTGCGCTCGCGGCGGAGTTGCCGGTCTTGGTGCCATGGATCACCCCGGAGCTGCTGCCTCGTTTGGAACGCGGCGCGGTGATTCCAGCGGCGCCTGCGCTGCTTGTGGCGAGTATTGTGGCACCACTTCGCCGTTTGGGCGTCGATGCGCCGGTGTCGGCGACAGTCATGTTGCCTGCGTCGACCGCGGGTCGAGCAGGACTCGATGAACTGTCCAAGCAGGTGGTGGGCCTGCTCAACGGCAGCGCCCCGCCGCGCAAAGTATTCGAGGGTGGCCTCGCTTTTGATCTTGTTCCGACGGTTGGAACGGTCACGCCGGGTGGGTGGACGACGCGCGAGAGAGACGTTGCGGCCCTCGTCCTTCGGCTGACGGGTGGGGAGGCCGCCATCGACGTCACCCTGGTCCAGGTGCCGGTCTTCAGCGGTATGGCAGCGGCCATCCATTTGATGGCGCGCGTGCCCGTGGACAAGGTCCGGGAGGCGTTGGAGGCTTCGGGCTTGGTGTTGTCAGAGACGCGCTCAGGGCCTCGGCCTCGACGAATGGATGGGTTGGCATTTCCGCACGTGGGGCGGGTCCGCGCCGGCGCTGACGGCTCGGTGCATCTTTGGGTTGCGATGGACAACCTTCGTTGCGTCGCGACCGCAGCCGTACACGTCGCCGGTGCACTTTTGGCCCGGTCGGGCGCCCTACAAGCCCCGTCCTGACAGGTTGTCGCTGGTCCGTCGGCGGTTGTGAGTCCGTTGACAACGTGTCCGATCCGCGGCGGCTGACCCTGCTGATTGGGGGCCGGGCAACGCGGCACGCTTCCTGCTAGTGTTCGCGCATGTGGCTCTCGATCCTGATTCCCTCGGCGTTTGCCCTGCCGCCGGACCGGCAAACAGGCAAGGTGGACGTTGGGTCCAACGACGTAGAGCGGTTTGCGGTGTCGTCGGACGGCCGTTGGGTCGGGGGGCGTGACAAAGGGACGAAGGACCTCTTTGTGATCGACGTCGAAGACTGGTCGGTGCTTTCGGCGGCGCCCTGCGATGTGAGCGGTGTGGCCTTTGCCCCTGACGGCGTGGACGTCGACGTTTGGGTTGCGTGCGAGGACGGTTTTCTGCTGTTGTTCGGCGTGGATGACGGCGCCTTGGTTGCGCAGGAAGACAATGAGGGCGCGGCAATCTCGATTGACGTCGGCGAGGGTACGGGACTCGTCGGCGTGTGGCTGTACGACAACAGCACCGCCTCTACGCTGGTGCTCGCCAGTTGGGATTTGGCCGACACGTCCCCCGTAGGGATTTACACGCTCGATTCTGGTGGTGCCAAAGCGGGCAGTCTACCGGTCAAGACGTCGGACACGGCGTCGGCCAAGTTCCAGGAAGGTGTTGTCGCCGGCTCGTATTTGATCATCGCACATGGCGGAGAAGACATGTCGGCGGTGAGCTTGCCGGCGGGTGCGGCGATCGCTTTTCCGATTTCCGCGATTCAGCCGGTAGACATCGCTGCGGGTGGCGCGGGTTTCGCCTACGGGGTGGATGATTCAGGCGTGCTCGGACGCTATTCCGCCTACGACGGCGATTTTCCAACACTTTTGACGGGTTTGCCCAGCCCGCAGGCCGTGGCGGCCAACATCTCCGACGACGGAACGGACGACTGGTTGGTCGTGTATGGCGACGACGTTCAGATCTTTAGTTTCAACCAATATATCCTCGATACCGAGCCGCTCCACGTTTTCCCGATCGAGGACGAAGACGGCAGCACTGTGCAAGACGCAGTCGTCTCCGATGGGTACGTGTTTGGCGGGGGCGAGGGCGGCAAGGTCAAAGTCGCCAGCGCGCGCCCGTGGGTGTACCCGGACCTGTTGTTCCTGGCCTCGGTGGGCACGCCCGGTGGAACCGACGGCGAACATGTGCCGGGCGATGAGATCACGCTGACCTTTCAAGTCGACACCGACGCCACCTGCGACGTGCATCTGGGCGGAAGCCGCGTGGGCGATGGGGTGGTGCTCGACGGTGGAATCGAAGCGCTGACAGACATCCCGGTGGCGTCCAACATCACGGTCGACGAGACGTGGGACGAAGGCGACAACTTCGTTTACATCGTTTGTGTCGACGACACGACGCTGCTGACTGGCCACGCGGCCGCGCACGTGGATGTGGATGCGCCGCCACAGCCTCCCGTGCTGACGGGCGCAAACTTGTTGTTTGCCGACGAAGCGCTTGAGCTGACCTTTGAGGGCATCGACGACGAGGACCTCGACCACTACACCGTCTACGTGTCCGATTCGTCGTTTACAGCGAGCGACTGGGCGACGGGCGGTCCTGCATTCACAGAAGGTACGTTTTCGGCGCCACTCGATGTGAACGCGGCTGCCGAGGAATCGATAGACTTGCGGCTCGAACCGTTGACTAACTACAAAGAATATTGGGTGGCCGTCCGCGCTTTTGACGCGGGAGGCAAGGAAGGTCCGATGAGTGTTGTGTTGTCAGAGACGCCTCGCCCTACGTTCACCGCGGCCCAGCTCGCCGGCGAACGCGGCGGCACGCCTTGGTGCGGAACGACGGGTGCGCTTGCGACTCCCTGGTGGCTTGTTGGTGGCTTCTTGGCGATGGTCCGTCGACGAGGTCGCTCTGGGGTCGTCGGGGCTGCCCTTGCGGTCGCCCTGGTGCCAGGGGTGGCATTCGCTGGCGAAAATGGCGACATGGAGCGCCGATCGCATGGAAATTTCGAGGCCCGATATGGCACTGTTGGCTTCGCGACCGTCGACGGGAAAAAGAACCCGATCGACAAGGTCTACACCGAAGCGCCCGATGACATCCTGTGGATCGAAGCGGGGCCGCAGCTGTTCCACATCGTAGAAATCGACTTCGGTACGGGATTTCTGCAGAGCCTCGCCAAGACCATAGACGGTTCGGGTTCGCAGTCGGCGGACAAGACGATGTTGACTTGGTGGCCGTTCATGGTGGACGGCACGCTAAGGCTTGAGATCGTGGACGAGCAATGGGTCGTTCCGTTTGCGCGCGGCGGATTTGACTACATCATTTACAGCGAGAGTTCCGACAACGGCTCGGGCGGAAAGGACAAACTCCATGGTGCCAAGATCGGCAACCACTATGGGTTTGGAACCAACTTGTTGCTCGATCCGCTGGCCCGAGCGCGGGCGAGTAAACTCGAAGCCCAGACTGGAATCAACGACACGTACTTGACGTTTGAATGGCGGCGTCAGAATGTGGACCATCGCAAACTTCCGTGGGGGTCACCTGTCAAACAGGGTTTTGACTTCTCCGGGGATCAGTTCACGGTTGGCCTCAAGCTCGACTACTGAGAGCGGACGCCGATGTCGCGATGGCGGCTCGATCTCGAGTACGACGGCACCCTGTTCGCGGGCTGGCAGGCCCAGGGCAGTTTGCGTACGATTCAGGCAGCGGTCGAAGCTGCTGCGACGCGGATCTTCAATGAACCTGTTCGGGTCAGTGCCGCAGGGCGTACGGACACGGGTGTGCACGCGGAACACCAGGTCGCCTCGTTCCTGGCCGACACAGTGCGTACGCGGAGGGCGGTTGTTCTCGGGATGAACGCTGTGCTCCCGTCGGACGTGTCAGTGGTGGACGCGTCGCAGGTTCCAGACGCATTTGACCCTCGCCGGAGCCTGCATGGCAAGCGGTATCGGTATCGGTGGCTGACCCGGCTTGGGGCCAGCCCGCTGCGACGTGACCGCGCGTGGCACGGGAGTCCACCGCTCAACAGCGACGCGATGGCAGAGGCGATCACGGCAGTTCGAGGCCAGCATGATTTTTCGTCGTTTCGTGCTGCCGGGTGCCAGGCGGCGACGGCTGTTCGAACCGTGCAAGGCGCCCGCGTGCTCGTTGTCGGGGACGAAATTCAGCTCGTGATGGAAGGAACAGGGTTCCTCAGAAACATGATTCGCATCGTTGCCGGCTCGCTCACGGAGATTGGCCGCGGCGCAAAGCCTACAGATTGGCTCGCTACCTTGTTGCACACGCGCGATCGTGGCCAAGCCGGACCCACAGCGCCACCGCATGGGCTCACCTTAGAGAGGATCTGGTACGCAGGAGAGCCCGACGCGCCCCGGTGGGCGGGATTTCGGGAAGTTTCAAGCGAAGAATGAGCTTCCGACGGGGAGGCAGGACCGAGGTCCTACCATTCCTCGCCTTCCTCGGCGCGCTCTTCTTCCTCGTCGTCTTCGCCCTCGGCGTCGGCGTCGGCGTCTTCGTCTTCGTCGAGCACGCTCTCGTCTTCTTCCTCTTCGAATGCCACTTCTTCTTCGCCTTCAGCCTTCGGCCTCGCTTTGCCCTTGCCCAACATGGCGCGCACGTCGCGCTGCGGTGCATCGCGCTGATCGGCCTCGCAATCTGGGCAATTGGGGTCGGGTCGGTTGAGGTCGTAGAATCGGGTGCCACACTTGAAACAAGTGTAGCGGGTGCCGAGCTTGGCCTTGTCGAGCATGCCGTCTCCGTCGCGGGGCGCCCGTCTACCCATGCCGGGCGCTGACCGCAAGCGGGGGCAGACCATGCTAAGCACGGGGGTCCGAGGCGGGGGATTGGAAATGCGGCCGGTTTGGATCAGTTGGGTTTTGTTGGCGGTTGCCTGTGGCGAGGGCAATGGCGAAGACACGGCATCCTTGGCCTTCGACAAGGACATCGACGGCCTCGGGGAGGCAGACAACACCGAGAGCTTCGGGACCAAGATGTGCACTGACGAAGACGGTGCAGTCTACGTCGTGTGGATGGATGACCGGTTGACGCCCGACAAAGCAAGCGTGTGGTTCAACCGATCCCTCAATGGGATCGACTGGCTCAACTCGCCTGTTCGCGTGAACAGCGGGGACGAAGAAACGTCGGTGTACGAGGCGGACATCGCTTGTACGACACAAGGCGTATTCATCGCATGGGAAGACGATCGCGACGGCGAGATCCTCAACCACAACATCTACTTGGACGCTTCGTACGACGGTGGCGTCTCCTTTCTCGACGAGGACATCCTCATCGATGAAGACACAGACGGGCTGGCCTTTAGTAAGGGTCCTGACGTGTTCGCAGTGGGCACGGACGTCTACGTCGCATGGTTCGACCAGGTCAACGGCGCCTACGACATTTACGTGTCCTCTTCGGGCGACAACGGCGAGTCGTTTCGCGATCCGGTGCGCGTGGACTCCGATGCGGCCGGCGCCGCCTACTCGGCTTGGCCCCAATTGTTCGCAACGCCGATCGGTAGCGTCTATGTCGCGTGGGAAGACAGCCGGAGTGGCGCGTCCGACGTTTACTTTGCGTACTCGGACAACGCGGCGAACACGTTCAAGCCGGACATTCGGATTGATGGCGGCGACGATGACGGCGCAAACAACAGCTTTGAGCCCCGGCTAGCGGCGGACGGAAACGACGTGTACGTCGTGTGGTTCGATGAACGCAATGGCGTAGGGCGTGACGTGTTCATGAACTATTCGTCAAACGGGGGCGTTGACTGGAAGTCCGTGTCGGATCGCGTCGATACCGACAATGCCGGCTTCTTCAACAGCAAATTTCCGCAGGTCAAGGTGTCCGACAATCTCGCCCACTTCGTGTGGCAGGATAATCGTGACACCAACTACGATGTCTACTATCGGCGTGCGGCGGCTGGCGTGCTCGGGGATCCGGAGGTCCTCATCGAACACGACGAATCTCCGGGCTTCAGCGTGTCCTCGTTGCCCGTACTGGACGAACGTGACGGCCAGCTGGTGGTCGCGTGGACCGACGGCAGGCAAGAGGCCCTCAACGCGGGTGACGACGGCTACACCGACGTGTACTACGTGAATTCGAATAACGGCACGGACTGGGGCGAGGAAGACCTTCGTGTTGATGTTCTGCCCCCCGGCGTGTCGTACAAGGTCGACCTGAACATGGAGATCGTGGGCGGCTACGCCTACTTTACCTGGACGGACGGCCGCAATGGCACCAGCGACGTGTACTTCAATCGGCTTCCGATTGGAGAGGGCGCGGTCATCCCAGAGACGACCGAGGGCAGTACGGCCCCCTAGCCAATGGCCCTTCAACTTGACCGGGCGCTGGCCGTTCGTTAGCCGCTGCGCCCTGACGGATCCGCCCGTCTCTAGAGGAACCGATGAATACGTACGTCGCGAAACCGGGCGAAATCGAGCGCGCTTGGTACGTGGTCGACGCCAACGAAGTTCAGCTCGGACGCCTTGCGACCCGAATCGCAATGGTGCTCCGCGGCCGTCACAAGCCGACCTACACGCCCCATGTGGACACCGGCGACTTCGTCGTGGTGGTCAATGCAGGCACGGTGGCGTTGTCTGGCACCAAACTCGATTCCAAGATCTATTACCACTACACCGGCCATAAGGGAGGTCTGAAGACCTCTACGGCACGTGATGTGAGGGCGCGGGATCCGGAACGGATGATCCGCGAGGCCGTTCGCGGGATGTTGCCCAAGAACCGTCTGGCTCGCCAGATCATCACCAAACTCAAAGTTTACGCAGGTGGCGAGCATCCGCACGTCGCCCAGCAGCCCACAGCACTCCCGAACGTCTGGTAGAATGATGGCCGTCCGCACCGCTCCCGTAAAGATCCAATTCTATGGCACAGGGCGTCGCAAGACGTCGACCGCTCGCGTGTTCCTGCGCCCCGGCACTGGCCGCATCAGCGTGAACTACCGCGAGGTCACGGACTACTTTCCTCGCGCCAGCAGCGTGATGGACCTGTACCAGCCGCTCGCGCTCACGAATTCCGCGAACGATTTCGACATCCTGGTCACGGTCAAAGGCGGCGGACCCTCGGGTCAGGCCGGTGCCGTTCGCCTAGGACTTGCACGGGCACTCATTGAGGCCAATCCCGAACATCGCGGTGTGCTCAAAGCCGCCGGCATGCTCACGCGGGACAGTCGCGAGGTCGAACGCAAGAAGTACGGCCGTGCGGGCGCCCGGCGCCGCTTCCAGTTCAGCAAGCGCTAGTAGGTCTGGCGGTCATCGGCAGGCATCGCTGTCGGTCCGTCTCCTGAGGCGCTTCACCGCGTGATAGCGAGCGCCCATGCGTCGGAAGTACATATTCGTCACGGGTGGCGTGCTTTCATCCCTTGGAAAGGGGCTGAGTGCGGCTGCGTTGGGCAGCTTGTTAGAAGCCCGCGGCCTGCGCATCACCAACCTAAAAATGGATCCGTACATCAACGTGGATCCGGGCACCATGTCGCCGTACCAGCACGGCGAAGTGTTTGTGCTGGATGACGGCGCCGAAACGGACCTCGACCTCGGGCACTACGAACGGTTCACGACGGCCAGACTCTCTCGGGCCAACAACTTCACCACGGGGGCGGTGTACAAGTCCGTGATCGAGCGGGAGCGCCGGGGTGACTACTTGGGGCGCACCGTTCAGGTCATTCCCCATGTCACCGACGAGATCAAACGGAGAATCACGGAGGTCGACGACAAGGCTGACATCGTGATCGTCGAGGTGGGCGGCACCGTCGGCGACATCGAGTCGTTGCCCTTTCTTGAGGCAATCCGTCAGATGCGACGCGACGCATCGCCGGAGAATGTCCTCTACATCCACCTGACGTTGGTTCCATACATCAAGACGGCGAAAGAGCTCAAAACCAAGCCGACCCAGCATTCCGTCAAAGAGTTGCTGCAACTGGGCATCCAACCCGACCTCTTGTTCTGCCGCGTGGATCGCCCGCTTCCTACCGAGATCCGACAGAAGATCGCGTCTTTCTGCAATCTTGAAGACGAAGACGTCATCGCTGTTCAGGATGTACACCACATCTACGAACTCCCGATTGCTCTGCAAGCCGAGCGCGTGGACGACAGGGTTTGCGAGAAACTCGGGATTTGGGCTGCCCGGGCCAAACTCGACAGCTGGGAGGATTTGGTGGGGCGCCTTCGGCATCCGGCCCACACGGTCCGGATTGCGATCGTCGGTAAGTACGTGCATCTGGGGGACACCTACAAGAGCCTGCATGAAGCCCTTGTGCACGGCGGACTCCAGCACCACGCGGCCGTGGACCTCCATTACGTTGACGCGGAGACCTTGGAGGCGGGCCGGCTAGAGGGCGTAGATGCGGTGCTCGTCCCAGGTGGCTTTGGCGAGCGTGGCATCGAGGGGAAGATCCAGGCGATTCGGTGGGCGCGGGAACATGGTGTTCCATTTTTCGGCATCTGTTTGGGGTTGCAGCTCGCAGTCATCGAGTTCGCCCGATCTGTGCTTCATTTGCATGGCGCGATGTCGCGGGAGTTCGACCCGGATCCAAGCGAACCCATCATCGATTGGATGGATGAACAACGCGAGGTCGCCAACAAGGGCGGCACGATGCGGCTCGGCAGCTACCCGTGTCAATTGCGCGAGGGTTCGTTGGTCCGGCGGATTTACGGCGTCGAACAGATCGAGGAACGGCACCGGCATCGGCTCGAAGTCAATCCGACCTACATCGAAGCGCTCAACGCCGCAGGCATGGCGGTGACCGGCTTGTCCCCAGACGGGAAGTTGGTCGAGATGATCGAGCTGCCGTCTCACCCTTACTTTGTCGCCTGTCAGTTTCATCCTGAGTTCAAGAGTCGTCCACAGGATCCGCATCCGTTGTTTGCCGCGTTTGTTCGTGCAGCCGTCGAATACCGCCTGGCGAGGGCCGCCGATCGGGCGCGCATCGGTGATGGGGCGGGGATGGCTCCTACGGCGTGACGCTCTGGCTTTGGGCCTGTGGGCCCCAACCGCAGTTCGTCGAGGCCGTAGCGCCGACGGTTACCGGGATTCAAGCCCGTTTCGGCGAGAATGAGGTGGCCGCGAGGTCGGCCTGGGCGTCTCCTGAGGGCGTTGTCGCCCACGACGTGACGGTTTCCGTCAACGAGAGTCCGCGCTTTGAGGTCACAGCGGACGTAGTGGATTGGCGCCAGGCCAATGGGACCGCCGTGTTTGAAGGTCATGTGAGGTTGGTGCGAGGCACACTGACGTTGCTTGCGGACACGCTCGACGCCCATGTCGTGGGCGAACGGGTCATCACGGCCGTCGCGGAAGGGGCGGTGAGGGTGCGACGGGAGGCGTGGTCGGCAATAGCCGATCGTGCGACGCTCGATCTCGCAGCGCGCACGTTGGCGCTGGAGGGGAACCTGCGCATGGCCGACGCCGGTCGCAGTGTCACGGCGCAACGTGTGACCGTTTGGCTAGACGAGGATCGGGTCGTGTGCGACGCCTGTTCGATCGCGTTCACCAGTGACCCGTTGATCGACCCTTGACCGCGCTGCGTGTGCGCGACCTTGCTCAACAACACGGTCCCGTCGTCGCCTTGCACGGCTTGGACTTGGACGTGGAACCGGGGAAGATTGTCGGGCTTCTCGGACCCAATGGCGCCGGAAAATCCTCAGCGATGCGCTTGTTGTCGGGTGAAGATCGGGTGCTTCGCGGCACAATCTTGTTGGGATGCGAGGACGTGACGTCGTGGCCTGTGTACCGCCGGGTTCGGTCCGGACTCGGGTACGTCGCGCAATCGCCTTCGGTCGTCCCTGAGCTCAGCGTGTACGACAACGTGGTGCTTGGGCTGGCCGATACCTCCGGCGTTCACGGTTGGCTTGAGGCTGCTGACCTGCTTGGGCTCGCTGGGCGAAGAGCGGCGATCCTGTCGGGCGGTGAGCGTCGCCGCTTGGAAATCGTTCGCGCCCTTGCCCGGGGTCCGAAGGTTCTGTTGTTGGACGAGCCGTTCGCGGGCCTGGACCCGATTCATGTGGGTTGGGCAGAGCACGCCCTGCGAGGCGCCGCAGAGCGTGGTGTGGCGGTTGTGCTGTCAGACCATCAAGTTGCGAGCACCTCACGCCTGTGCCATGAAATTGTGCTGCTTCTTTCGGGTCGTGTCGAAGTCAGGGGCAGTCCGGCGGCTGTCCGAGCCAATGCAGAGGCGGTGAAGCAGTTCTTTGGGCAGGATTCTTGCTGACCCACTGGACAGGCAGGTGCGTGGGCGGTATTGTTTGACTGTAAACGGCCGGTGCGGTCGTACTTGAGACGGGTCCAAACCGCCTCCGTTGGGTGTTTTTGTTCGCTGTGTGCGGTGACCGCACGCATGTGTTGACGTGTGTGGAGAGCAGCTGGATGGCCCTGGACCTGAGACTTGAAGCAAGGATGGTGCAGGGCCTCGTGATGACGCCGAGGCTGCAGCAGGCGATCAAGTTGCTTCAGTACAACCATTTAGAGATGGCCGAGCACATCCAGGAGGCCATGCTGGACAATCCGACGTTGGAAACGTCGTCAGAGGCCGCGGGTCCGGATGAACTCGACGATCGAGCGTACCAGGTTCGTGATGAGGTCCGCAAGTCTGAAGGCGACGTCATCGAGCAACAAAATGGCGTTGGAACACCGATAGATTGGGAAAAGTTTCTCGCCCAGATGGAGGATCGGCCGCGCGGGGCCTCGATGTCTGGCGGCCAAAACTGGGAAGAGTTGCCGCCGATCGAAACCAATCTGACCTACGGCGAGTCGTTGGCGGATCACCTTCTGTTCCAGTTGCATATGGCGCGTACAGGTGCGGACGAGCGGATGGCGGCTGAGGTCATCATCCACAACCTCGATCATCGAGGGTACTTGCGGAGCACCTTGGAGGAGGTGTGCGCTTCGGCCCAGGTAGATGCGGAAGTCGCACAGGAGGCGCGCGAGTTGGTGCTTGGGTTCGACCCCATCGGATGTGGGTCGTTCGACCTTGGGGAGTGTTTGTCCGTGCAGGCACGGTTCCATTACCCTGAGGATGACAACTTTGCGGCGATCCTGACCCGCCACCTTCAAAACTTGGAGCGGAGAAACTACGGCGCGATTTCGCGCGATCTCGGGATCGAGATTGAGGACGTCGGCGAATACCATCGGATGATTAAGGACCTTGAGCCGAACCCCGGCCGGGGGTTCAGCACGGACGAACCTAGGTACATCTCACCGGACGTTTATGTCGTACGCCAGAACGGGGCGTGGCACGTTGAGGTGAACGAAGACGGAATGCCGGAATTGCAGGTCAGCAGGACGTACCAGAAACTACTTAAGGGCGCGTCCAAGCAGGATCGCGAGTACCTTCTCGATAAACTTCGCGGTGCTGAGTTTCTGATCAAGTCGGTGCACAAACGTAGGCGTACGATTCGCCGGGTCATGGACGCGATTGTCAAGTATCAAGCAGATTTCTTTGAGAGGGGCCCGGAAGCGCTTCGGCCGCTCGTACTGCAAGACGTTGCCGACGAGGTCGGTGTGCATATGAGTACAGTGTCGCGTGTAACGACCAATAAATATGTGCACACAAGTCACGGCATCTTCGAACTCAAGTATTTCTTTAGTGGCGGCGTTCGCCAAGTCGTGGGGGAGGATCTGGCCTCCGAGGCGATCAAGGTGCGCATCAAGCTCCTCATTCAGCGTGAGGATTCTTTGGCCTGCCTTTCAGATCAGGACATCGCTGACCGGCTCAAGCGCGAGGGCATTCGGCTCGCTCGGCGCACGGTGGCCAAGTACCGCGAGGCGATGAACATCTTGCCTTCGTCATTGCGGAAACGATCGTTTTAGTCGCGAAGCGAATTCACTGGAGGACCTGATGAGGCTCGACGTCACATTTCGCCACCTGTCCCCGCGGGAGGGAATCAAGGAGAGAGTCGAAGAACGCGCATCCCGGTTGGAACGGTTCCTCGAACCGAGCAGCAGCGTGGCGTTGATTTTCGAAGCGACCCGGGGAACGGTCGTGGCGGAGCTGCTGGTGTCTACGCGCGGCGACCTCGTCAAAGCGACGGCCCAAGGCCACGAACTCCGGGGTTTGGTCGACGAGGTCTTCCATGCCATCGAGCATCCCCTTCGCCGCGTCAAGGAGCGGCATGCCGAACTGGCTCGCCGGGGCGGTCGCACGGCGACTCAGTTCTGAGCGGGGTCCTTTGGCCTGGGCGTCTGTAAGGGCAACGTTTCTTTGTCAGCTGGCGTTGCGGACCCGGGCGCTTGCCGAATCCGCCCGTTATGGCGGCCGGCCTTTCGCGGAGCGGCGTAATGGCTGGCAAAAACTACCTGTTCACCTCTGAGTCGGTGACCGAGGGACATCCAGACAAGGTGTGCGACAACGTGTCGGACGCCATTCTTGATGCACACCTGGCGGGCGATCCGCACGCGCGGGTGGCCTGTGAGACCACGATCAAGACGGGATTCGTGCTGGTCGCCGGTGAGGTGTCTTCCCGCGCCCACGTCGACATCCCTAGGGTTGTTCGAAACACGGTGTGCGACATCGGCTACAACAATTCCGAGGTCGGATTCGACGGCGCGACGTGCGCGGTGTTGGTCGCCCTCGAAGCACAGAGTCCAGACATCGCCATGGGCGTGGACGAGGGCGACAACAAAGAACAGGGCGCCGGTGACCAAGGAATGATGTTTGGGTATGCGTCGAACGAGACGGACCAGCTCATGCCCGCCTCGATTTACTATGCCCACCGGCTTTCAGAACGTTTGTCCGAGGTACGGCGGTCCGGATTGATCGGCTACCTGCGGCCCGACGGGAAGACCCAAGTCACCGTAGAGTACAAGAACGGCCTACCAGCCCGTATTGACTGCGTGGTTGTGAGTTCCCATCACGGCCCCCACGTGACCTTGGCGCAGCTACGGGAAGAGGTGTTGCAACACGTGGTTCGCGCGACCATTCCGGCCTCACTGTTGGACGACAAGACGACGTTCCACGTCAATCCGACGGGCAACTTCGTTGTGGGTGGGCCGGTGGCGGACGCCGGATTGACCGGGCGAAAGATCATTGTGGACACCTACGGCGGCCATGGGGCCCACGGTGGCGGCGCGTTTTCGGGCAAGGACCCTAGCAAGGTGGACCGTTCTGCCGCCTACATGGGTCGTTACATTGCGAAGAACCTTGTTGCGAGCGGCGCATGCGATCGCGCGCTGGTTCAGTTGGCCTATGCGATTGGGGTCGCTGAGCCCGTCAGTGTAATGGTCGACACGTACGGCACGGGAACGGTGTCCGACGACCGACTCACAGCCGCTGTACGGGAGATTTTCCCGCTCAAGCCAAAGGGCATCACGCAGCACCTCGATCTACTTCGGCCGATCTACCGGAAGACCGCTGCTCATGGCCATTTCGGGCGGCCTGGCTTCCCCTGGGAACGCACCGACAAGGCCGACGACATCCGGCACTTCATTCGCTGACCTGCACGGTGGATCCCGGCCGAGTGAGGTCATAGAGGGCCGGCCGAATAGGGGTTTCGAGATGGCCCAAAGTGCGGGCGTCGGCGGGCACGTAGGCGGTTTCGGAACGACGCTGCGTCGCGACGACTGGTGGGTAGGTCCCGTGGCTACTGCGGCGGGCCTCTTGCTATGGCTTGCGTACTACTTCTGGGCGGCCGTGCAGGGACAGAATTACGTCGCCGGCCCGTACCTGTCGCCGTTCTATGCGCCGTTGCTCTTCGCAGACCCCTCACGCGTCGGGGCCGCGGAAGTGGGCCATGCGTTGTTTGGTAACTTTCCGGGCTGGTGGCCTGCCTTTGTGCCCGCGTCGCCTGCGTTGGTCGTGGGGTATCTGCCTGGGGTGTTTCGGGTCACCTGCTACTATTACCGGAAGGCCTATTACCGGGCATTCTTCGGCATGCCTCCAGGATGCGCTGTGGGTGCCCGCCCTCAAGACTATCGTGGCGAAACGGCGCTCCTGATCTTCCAGAACCTGCATCGCTACACCCTCTACATCGCGATCGCCTTGCTCCCGTTTTTGTGGTTGGAAACTGCGTATGCCTTCACCTACCAGGGGCGAATTGGCGTCGGTGTCGGGTCCATTCTGCTTTTGTCGAACTCAGTGTTGTTGACGGGGTACACGTTCGGTTGCCATGCGTGGCGCCACCTGATCGGCGGTCGGTTGAATTGTTTCTCCTGCGACGGTGGCGCTCACGCCCAGCACTCAGCGTGGTCGTTGTCATCGTGGCTCAACGCGCGACACATGCAGTTTGCGTGGACGAGCCTGATCTGCATCGCGGTCTGCGACATGTATGTACGGCTCGTGAGCTCGGGCGTTCTCTCCGACCTCAACACCTGGGAAGGTTTTTGATGGGCGCGCTCGATATTTCTGAGATTCAGACCATTACGCACGACGTTTTGGTGATCGGCGCAGGCGGCGCGGGCCTTCGTGCCGCGATCGCGGCTGCCGAGGCTGGGTTGGACACCGGGGTCGTGTGCAAATCGCTTTTGGGCAAGGCGCATACGGTCATGGCCGAGGGAGGCGCTGCTGCGGCCTTAGGCAACGTCGATTCCCGAGACAATTGGAAAGTGCATTTTCGCGATACCATGCGAGGAGGAAAATTCCTCAATCAGTGGCGAATGGCCGAGTTGCATGCGCAACAGGCCCCTGACCGAGTTCGCGAGTTGGAAGCGTGGGGCGCGGTATTTGATCGAACGCCCGATGGTCGAATCAACCAACGCAACTTCGGCGGCCACAGGTTTCCTCGACTCGCCCACGTGGGTGATCGAACCGGCCTGGAGATGCTCCGCACGCTCCAGGACAAGGCCGTGCACACGCAGGGCGTGTCTGTGCACATGGAGTGTACGGCGCTTCGGTTGATCAAGGATGGCGATCGAATTGCAGGCCTCATCGCTTATTGGCGCGATTCGGGTCGTTTTGTTTTGTTTCGGTGCCGTGCAATCATCATGGCGACGGGTGGCTTTGGGCGTGCGTGGCGGGTCACTTCCAATTCATGGGAGTACTCGGGCGACGGGCATTCCATGGCTTACGAAGCGGGCGCCGAGCTGATGGACGTGGAGTTCACCCAGTTCCATCCCACGGGAATGGTGTGGCCGCCCTCCGTGGCAGGGGTATTGGTAACCGAAGGCGTTCGTGGCGAGGGCGGAGTCTTGTTGAACAACCGCGGTGAGCGGTTCATGTTCAATTATATACCGGAAAAATTTGCCAAGGAGACCGCGGATACTGTTGAGGAGGGGGAGCGTTGGCTCAACGGCGACAAGCAGGCGCGGAGGCCACCGGAACTTCTGACGCGTGACGTCGTCGCGCGGGCCATCGCCGCAGAGGTTGCGGCCGGACGAGGCAGCCCACACGGAGGGGCGTTCTTGGACATCGCCAGCCGGCGACCGGCGGAAGTAATCAAGAAGAAGCTGCCTTCGATGTACCACCAGTTCAAGGAGCTCGCCGAGGTAGACATCACCAAGGAGGCGATGGAGGTCGGGCCGACCTTGCACTACATCATGGGAGGGATCCGGGTGGACCACGACACCCAAATGACGCGGGTGCCAGGCTTATTCGCGGCGGGTGAGTGTGGGGCCGGTCTTCACGGCGCGAATCGCCTCGGAGGCAACTCGCTGTCCGACTTGCTGGTATTCGGCCGCTTGGCTGGGCTTGCCGCAGCGGAGTACCTCAAAACCTGTCCGGATGCGTCGATTGATGAGGACCAGGTTCTGAGCGCAATTCGGAGGGCGACGTCGTTCCTCAACCGCGAGTCAGGTTCGAACCCGTATGTGGTGCACGACGACCTTCGCGACGTGATGGGTCGACACGTCGGAATTTGGCGCACGCGAGAAGGGTTACAAAAGGGACTCGCGGAGATTGCGCGGATCGGGCTTTTGGCTGCAGACGCCAAGGCCTTTGGGGCCAGCCAGTTCAATCCAGCCTGGTCTGAAGCCCTCGACCTGCAGAATATGGTCATATGCGCAGAAATGGTTGCTCGTGCCGCGTGCATTCGAGAGGAGAGCCGAGGCGCCCATTCCCGGGAGGATTTCCAAGGGGAGAGAGCGGAATGGGGGCACCGCAACATCGTGATTCGTAAGGGCGTGAAGGGCGGGATGGAGTTGACGGTGCTGGAACGGCCTCCCGATCCGCCGTCACTTGCCGGGATTGCCAACGCAACGGTTGAAGAATTGGAAGGGCCCCGTGGCTGAGCGCTCCATTCGTGTGTGGCGGGGCGACCGTACTGGAGGTCGTTTCGAAGAGTACACCGTTGAGGTCGACCCCGGCATGGTGGTGTTGGACCTCGTCCATCGCGTGCAGACGCTTCACGCGGGGGATGTCGCCTGCCGATGGAATTGCAAGGCAGGAAAATGCGGTTCGTGCTCGATGGAGATCAACGGGCGGCCGCGCCTCTCTTGTATGTCCCGCGTTGCAGACCTACCTGCGGACCAGCCGATCACCGTTCAGCCCCTCAAGGCTTTTCCGATCATCCGCGACCTCGTGACGGATGTGAGTTGGAATTACCAGCAGAACAAACGAATCACGCCATTTACTCCGGGACCGGCGCCAGCTGACGGCAACTACCGAATGAAACAGGTGGACGTCGACCGCATCCAGGAATTTCGCAAATGCATTGAGTGTTATTTGTGCCAGGACACGTGCCACGTGCTGCGTGATCACGGTCGCACGCGAGATTTCGTCGGGCCGCGCTTCATGATTCGGATTGCGAGCCTGGACATGCACCCGCTCGACACGGTGGACCGAATCGATAAGTTGAAGACGGATTATGGCTCGGGATTCTGCAACATCACGAGGTGTTGTACCGAGGTTTGTCCTGAGCATATCGCGATTACAGACAACGGAATTATTCCGCTGAAGGAACGCTTAGTAAGTCGCCATTACGATCCGATTGCCATGCTTTTTCGCAAAGTATTCGGGCGGGCTTCGAAGGACGGAAGTCGTCCGATGGCCGCCGCGCAACCCAAATAGGAGGAGAGATGTCTAGCCGTATTCCCCGCCCGTCCCGAGGCACCCCGATCACGGTCGGCGTTGGAGGCGTACTCACGGTACCGGATGACCCGATCCTTTGTTTCATCGAGGGTGACGGCACGGGTCCGGACATTTGGCGCGCGAGCGTTCGTGTGCTCGATGCCGCCGTGAACAAGGCCTATCGGGGTCGCTGTGCCATCTCGTGGCATGAGGTTTACGCGGGAGAGAAGTGCTTTCAGAAGTTCGGCGAGTGGGTGGTGCCTGAGACCATCGCTGACCTACGCGAGTTCAAGTTCGGAATCAAAGGACCGCTGACCACGCCCGTCGGTGGCGGGATTCGGTCGTTGAATGTAGCGCTGCGGCAAGAACTCGATTTGTACACCTGCTTGCGGCCCGTCCGTTGGTTTGAGGGCGTGCCCAGCCCGGTGAAGGACCCGGGCGCGGTGGACATGGTCATCTTCCGCGAGAATAGCGAGGATATCTACGCGGGGGTCGAATGGGCGGAAGGAACGCCCGAAGTCAAAAAGGTGATTGATTTCCTGATCAAGGAGATGGGCGTCAAAAAGATTCGTTTTCCCGAGAGTTCGGGCATTGGAATCAAGCCAGTGTCGAGAGAAGGGACAGAGCGCCTGATGCGCGCCACGCTCAACTACGCACTGGCCCATCGGCTGCCCAGCGTCACGATTGTGCACAAGGGCAACATCATGAAATTCACAGAGGGCGCCTTCAAATCGTGGGGTTATGAACTTGCCGAACGCGAATATGGCGATCACGTGTTCACTTGGGCGCAATACGAGCGGATTGAGGTAGCCCAGGGTCAGGGTGCCGCGAATCAAGCGCAATCCGCAGCACTAGCGGCTGGTAAGCTGCTGGTCAAGGACGTGATTGCCGACGCGATGCTGCAGCAGGTGTTGTTGCGGCCGCGCGAATACAGCGTCATCGCGACGCTCAACCTTAACGGCGACTATTTGTCTGATGCGCTTGCGGCCCAGGTCGGCGGCATCGGGATCGCGCCCGGGGCCAATATCAACTACGATACCGGCGTGTCGGTCTACGAGGCGACGCACGGCACTGCGCCCAAGTACGCCAATCTGGACAAAGTCAACCCGAGCTCGGTCATTCTCTCGGGGGAGATGATGCTCCGTCGGCTCGGGTGGACGGAAGCCGCCGACCTCGTGATTCAGGGGGTGTCGCAGGCGATTCAAGACAAGGTGGTCACCTACGATTTTGCCCGCTTGATGGAAGGCGCCACCGAGGTCAAAACCAGCGTATTCGCGGACGCTGTCATTGCGCGGATGGTTCCCGCATGAAACTCCACGAATACCAGGCAAAATCCATTCTTCGTGGCTACGGTGTCCCGGTTCTCCAGGGGGGCGCCGCTACGGATCCCGAGGGGGCCGTGGCTGCAGCGGCGTCGATCGGCGGCACCTTATGGGTCGTCAAATCTCAGATTCACGCAGGAGGGCGCGGCAAAGGGCGCTTTGTGGGTCAGGTGGATGCTGCGACGATTGCGGCGGCCTCACGTGGCGAGGACGCGCCCGGGAAAGGCGGCGTTCGCTTAGCGCGTAGCCCGGAGGAGGTCAGGGCCGCCGCAGCCTCAATGCTCGGCGCTACGTTGGTGACGAAACAAACCGGGGAAGCGGGGCGAAGAGTACGCACGGTCTTTGTCGAGGCGGGTTGCGCGATTGCCCGAGAGTTGTACTTGTCGGTTCTCTTGGACCGGTCCAACAACAGGATTCTGTTTGTCGGATCGGCTGCGGGAGGCGTCAATATCGAAGAAGTTGCTGAGCACGAGCCGCACCGAATCCACAAGGCCTGGATCGATCCTGTCGTCGGCTTCAGTGCGTTTCAAGGCAGAAAGTTGGGCGCCGCATTGGGCCTGACTGGAAAATCGGTCAACGCATTCGTGAAGTTTTGCCAAGCGACCTACGCCGCGTACATGGGCTCGGACGCGTCCATGCTCGAAATCAATCCTTTGGTTGTCATGGCGGACGGTGGCATGCTTGCGCTCGATGCAAAGATGACGATCGACGACAATGCGCTATTCCGCCACCCGGAAATTGCCGCAATGCGCGACGAACACGAAGAGGATCCGGCGGAGATTGAGGCAGGAGCGTGGAATCTGTCCTACGTGTCGCTGGACGGAAATATCGGTTGCCTCGTCAACGGGGCGGGACTTGCGATGGCGACGATGGACATCATTCAGTACAAAGGCGCCAAGCCCGCCAATTTCCTCGACGTCGGTGGCGGCGCCTCCGCGGAGCAGGTCACCGCTGCGTTCCGAATCATTACCAAAGACCCTGCGGTGAAGGGTATCCTCGTGAATATTTTCGGTGGAATCATGCGGTGTGACGTCATTGCCGCGGGCGTGATTGCCGCAGCGAAAGAGATCGGGCTGCAGGTGCCCCTGGTGGTCCGGCTCGCGGGCACAAACGTCGAACTCGGGAAGAAGATGCTTGCAGATAGCGGCTTGCGCATCACGCCTGTGGACACATTGGACCAAGCTGGTAGCGCGATCGTCGCAGCTGTGGGGGTGTGAAATGGCGATCCTCGTCAATCGGGACACCCGCGTCATTACGCAGGGCATCACGGGTAACGCAGGTGCGTTTCACACCCGCCAATGTCGAGCCTATGGCACGAACATTGTGGGCGGCGTCGTGCCAGGAAAGGGTGGGACTACGTGGGAGGACACGGGTATTCCCATTTTCGATACGGTGAGCCAGGCTGTGGCGGCAACGGGGGCGAACGCTAGTATGCTCTTTGTGCCGCCTCCGTTCGCGGCGGACGGTATTCTCGAAGCCATTGACGCCGGGATTGCCCTCATTACCGCAATTACCGAGGGCATTCCTGTTCGCGACATGATCCCTGTGGCAGCGGCGTTGTTATCGTCGTCGACGCGGCTCGTCGGTCCGAATTGTCCGGGCGTAATTACGCCGGGGCAATGCAAGATGGGAATCATGCCGGGCGCGATCCACACGCCTGGTCGTGTGGGTGTACTCAGTCGGTCGGGTACCCTGACCTATGAAGCGGTCGGCCAATTGTCCGAGGTGGGGCTGGGTCAATCTACCTGCGTGGGAATCGGCGGTGATCCCATCATCGGGACCAAGTTCATCGATGTACTTGCGCTGTTCAAGGACGACCCCGACACAGATGCCGTCATCATGATCGGTGAGATTGGTGGGACCGCGGAGGAAGAGGCCGCCGCGTACATCAAGGCCCACCTGCGGAAACCAGTGGTTGGATTTATTGCCGGCGCGACCGCACCTCCGGGCCGACGCATGGGCCATGCAGGCGCGATTGTTTCGGGCGGCCAAGGTACCGCGGAGAGCAAATTCCAGGCGCTCGAGGCGGCGGGTGTGCACATCGTTCGCAGTCCAGCCGACATGGGCCGCCGAATGGCTGCAATCCTCGGCCACAGCCCACGGTGATTGGGTTAGCGCGGCGCCCCGCATTGACCGGGGCTGGAGGAGCCAAGTGGCGATCGAACGGACGCTGTCCATCATCAAACCTGATGCCGTGAAGAAGCAATTGATCGGCAAGATCGTGGGTCGTTTTGAGCAGGAAGGCCTTCGGATTGTAGGCCTCCGCAAACAATGGTTGTCGCAGCGAGACGCTGAGGGTTTCTACGCGGTGCACAGCGCCCGTGGGTTCTTCGACGAATTGTGCACGTTCATGAGCAGTGGCCCCGTTGTCGTGATTGTATTGGAAGGCGAAAACGCGGTATTGGCCAATCGCGACATCATGGGCGCGACCGATCCGAAGAAGGCGGCCGCTGGCACGCTGCGGGCGCTACATGCTGACAGCATCGGCGAAAACGCGGTTCATGGCAGCGACAGCGTTGAAAACGCTGCGATTGAGATCGCCTACTTTTTCCGAGCAACAGAACTCAGCTGAGGAGCCGCGGCTGCGGTTAGGCTCACCCCATGACGCAACTGAGCTTGACTCTGGGTCAGGACCTGTGGCGCGAGTTGTTGGGTGCGGCGCTACCGATCCGGTTGGCTGCCGGCAACGTGGCGATTGCTGCGACCGCACGCCAGTTAATCGTCCAAACTGGCATGCCGGGGCGGGTGTCCGGCTTGTTGATGGACGGTCACGCGCCCCGTCCGGTGCGCTTTGTCTCGGACCGGGCTGCAGCGCTGTGGCGGCGTCGAAAGGCCGGGGTGTACCGACGACTCGGCGCTCTTGTGCATGTGCAGGGGAGCTGGACTGTAGAGCTCGACGCGCTGGGCACCGACGTTCGGTACGGCCGCCAAGAGGTTTCGGCGGATGCTTGGGTGCGAGGTGTCGCCGAAGGGACGGTGTATTTATTGGAGGAGCGCGTGGAGTTCCCGTTTCGTTTGGAGCGCCGCGTCGGCGCCTCGGTGGCGCTGAAGGACATCCGCTATGACCGGGGGCAGGAAGCCGTATTGGGCTCGCTCTCGGATCTCGCCGTTCACATCGGCGACGGTGCAGCAATGCAGCTTCTGTCCAGGTTGGCGGAGGCGGTTCTCGGCCCTCGGCTCGCGGAACTGAACCCGGTGCCGCTCGTGACCAAAGAGGGTGTGCGCAGCCTGCTAGGCAGTCTGGTGGGCTCGCTCCACGTCGAGTTGGGCGTGGAAGACCTCGAACTCACTGTCGGAGAAGGGGAGGCGACGCTTCGGGTGTTCTTGGGCTTCAGCCGAGCACAGCTCACCGATCGGCAGGCCAAAGGTGCTTAGGGCCCGCGCAAAAATAACTTGCGCATTCGGACTTGCTGGCATCCCGCGGCGCTGCGTTGCGGGGACCCCGCCGAACCTGCGAAGTACGCCACGTACTCCTCGGTTCGGCTGCACCCCGCGCCTTGCGCGGCGGGCGCCATCAAGCCCTCGATGCTGCAACTTATTTTTGCGCGGGCCCTAAGG
>CAMASI010000009.1 GCA_945861065.1 Klebsiella pneumoniae
CGAACGAACCGTCCCAATGGACTGCGCGACTGGACGTGGTGTGCGCTTTCAGGTGAAGCGCTCGACTACGCTGCCGCGGCGAATTGTCTAGGTGCCAGGCTAATAGCTAACGGCTAATCGCTAACGGCTGCGCTTGTTTAAGGTCTAGCCCAACCTCATCGGTGTTAGACCTAGCCCGATGCAGAAGCTGGTTTATGACGGTTTGCAGCGCTGCCCGTACCTCCCGGGGCAGGTGGCGCGCTTGCCCCTGTACCGTCAGTTGGTCGCGCTGGGTCCGGACCTGCTCGACGAACGGCTCGCTCAAGCCGAGCGAAGGGTGGGCAACTGTACGTACCGACCGAGCTGTCCGACTTGTTCCGCTTGCGAGGGTTTGAGAGTTCCGGTCGCCGAGTTCAATAACACCCGGTCGCAGCGTCGGGTGTTGGGGCGCTGCGGGAACGTCACGGTTGACATTGGGCCAGCGGACATCAGTGACGAACGGCTCGGGCTTTTTGACCGCCACAAACGCGGGCGAGGATTGAGCGAAGAGGGTGAGCCCCTACGCGACAATTCTGAGTACGACGGGTGGTTAGTGCGCAGTTGCGCGTTCACCATCGAAATGCGCTACCGGATCGAGGGCAAGTTGGTCGGAGTCGGCGTGGTGGACGTAGGCCGAAAGGCCCTGAGCAGCGTCTATTTCTACTTCGAGCCCACGCAGGAAATCTCTCGACTTTCGCTAGGTGTTTTCAGTGTCCTTCAGGAGATCAAGCTCTGCCAACAGACGGGGCGAGACTACCTGTATTTGGGCCTTTTTGTCGCGGATTGCAGGCACCTTGCCTATAAGGCAGATTTCGTGCCGCATGAGCGCTTACAGGGGGGCGTTTGGAGACGGACGTAGCGCATCGGATCTCGATGCTGGAAGGCCGAATTCGAGCGTTTCCGATGGATCGGTTCGCCAGGTACGCATTGGCGCTCGAGCAGGGTAAACTCGGCGATTTTGTACAGGCGGAATTGGGGTTGCGGGCTGTCGTGCGGGATTGGCCGACCGCCGGGGCGGCGTGGTTGCAGCTGGGGCAGCTCTTGATCCGGATGGAACGCCTCGATTCAGCGCGGGAGGCCTTCACGGACGGACTTGGTTCGCTGGAAGGCGTGGACTCGGCGGAGGCGCGTCGAGGTCGTCGCGAGCTGCAAGATGCCCTCGAAGAGATGTCGTGACCCTAGACCCGGTCGCGCTTGCGATCCCATTATTTGTCGCTTTTATTCTGGCGGAAGCGTTGTGGGCGTACCGTCAGGGGTCGAACACTGTTGGCTTCGAAGACGCCGTAGCCGCGCTGGCCACTGGCATTTGTCAACGGGCGTTGTTGTTGGTCGTCGGTGCGGCGCTCCTTGTTCCTTACGCGGTGCTCGCTGAGCACGCTCCGGTTGTGTTGCCGTTTTGGGCGCAGGTGCTCGTCGCCATTTTCGGTGTGGATTTCGCCTACTATTTGTGGCATCGATGGACCCACGAGTCCAATCTTGGGTGGGCGACCCATGTCGTTCACCACCAGAGCGAACACTACAACCTCGCGGTGGCGCTTCGGCAGAGCCTGACCGAGCCGTTTACGTCCTTTCCGTTCTACCTGCCGCTTGCGCTTATGGGCGTGGGCGTCGAGGTGTTCGCGGCGGTCGCTGCCGTCAACCTGTTGTACCAGTTTTTCCTTCATACCGAGGCGGTCAGGCGTTTGGGAGTCTTGGAGACGGTGTTGAACACACCGTCGCACCACCGTGTACATCACGGAATTAACCGAGTTTATCTCGACAAGAACTATGCTGGGATGTTCATTATTTGGGATCGGTGGTTGGGTACCTTCGAGCCTGAGCGTGATCGTGTCGTGTATGGGACCCTCAAACCAGCCCAGACTTTCGAGCCGTTGTGGGCGAATCTCCAGTGGTTTGTTGTGGTCGGAGCGATGGCCCGTCAGGTGGGTCCGCGGGTTTGGCTTCGTTCTCCGGCCTGGCAGCCGCCTGGCGCACCAGACATCGTACCGGAGCACGTGATCGCGTCGCGATTGCCGTATGCGCCGGAAGGGTCAAAAGGGTACCGACTCGCGGTGGTCGCCCAGGTCGGTGTGGTCGCAACGCTGCTCTGTGTGGCCATGCTGACGGAAGGCGTCCTCACGACTGCGCAACGGGGTGTTGTTGCGATTTTTCTCGTTATTCCGTGCGTAGCCTGGGGAGATCTGTTCGAGGGGCGAAGACGGCACCGACTTCTTCAGGTTGTGTGGGTCTCTGGCCTGCCCTTGCTCGGTTTCTGGCTAGCCGGGTAGCCAACGACTCCAGGTTGGCAGGACCGCCCTGACGATGTGGTCGCCGTACAGAATCCACAAAAGCGCGGCGGCGCCCAGGGACGGACCAAATGGCAGCAAGCTTCGCCTGCCGGCGAGGGCCCATTGCCCGATCCCGACGATGGAACCAAGGATAGAACCCAACTGCACCACGAAGAGGAGCCCCGGAAATAGCCCGACCCAAGCGCCAAGTGCGGCCACGAACTTGACGTCGCCAAAGCCAAGCGCCTCACGTCCCGTGACCCGGCGCGCCGTCCATGCAATGACGCCGAAGCTGGCGCCACCCACGGCTGCGCCGAGCACCGCCTGGTGCCAACTCACCCGGCCCCACCCCTGGTAGTCGAGTGCCTGTAGTGCGAGTGCCAGGCCGATGCCGACAGGGATGGAGGCCACGGTGGTTTCGTTGGGCAACAAACGATGTCGCACGTCGATGAGCGAAGCGATGACGAGGGATACCGCGAAACCCGTGAAGCCCAACCAGGCTAGGGCGCTACCTGCGTCGGGAACGCCCGAAGGGACAAAACGCCGCCACGTCAGCCAAGCGAGAAGTCCGCAGAGTAGTTCGACGAGGGGGTACCGCACGCTGATGGGCGCGGCGCAAGCGCGGCACCGCGCGCGGAGCCAAAGCCACGAAACGACGGGGATATTGTCCAGCGGCCGGACCGGCGCTCGGCAAGATGGGCAATGAGACCCCGGCCAAACCACTGAGCGGTCCGCCGGAAGTCGATGAATCACGACGTTCGCGAAGCTCCCGAGTGCGAGGCCGACCGCCGCAGCGAGGACGGCCAAGGCTGCGGTCATGCCCTCGCCTCCCCTGCCGCCCTAACGCGCAAGGGACGCGAGTTACACCCGCATGGGGGTCCGATGAGGTGGAAACCGGCCATCGTATTGCTGTGTGCCATCGCCTGCGGGGACAAGGTCCCAGCGGAAACCGCGGATACGGAAACCGACCCGCCCGCCGGAGACTGCGGGGTTCTCGCCTCCGCAGTCGTGTCGGAGCGAGCCGACACCCCGCTTGCGATGACCTTCACAGCAACGACTTCGGTGGCGACGACTGTTGCGGTGTCGTGGACGAATGAGGACCACACCCACACCGTGTCCGTCGACTTTTCCGAGGCCACGGACCATCGGCACACCCTGCTCGGGTTCCGGCCCGGGCAAGGGTACACGGTGACGATGTCCTTTAGCGGCGCGAGTTGCGCGTCCGAAGCCACGGTCGAGATCAATACGGAGGCCCTTCCTCCTTATTTCCCGAAGATTGAGCTTGTCGTAGAAGCGTCCGCTACCGTAGCCCCTGGCGAGACGTTGGTGGCGATGCGAACCCCTGCAAACGTTTTTCCCGGGCCTGCTGAAATCACCGCGGTAATCGATTTTGAGGGGAATATCGTTTGGTGGAAGGACGTGCTTGGATTCAACCAGGATGCGCTCGAACGGGAGTCCGGCCTGCTACTAACGTTGAATGGCACGGGTGAGGAAGCGCAAGGTTTTGAGTGGAAATGGTCCGGGGAAATGACGAGGTCCTGGAGCGTCGATCCCAACATCGCTCCGCCAGGGATCGTTGTCGACGCCGCGTCGGGTAGACGTTTCCACCATGATTTTGCGATCGTCGCCGGAGCGTCGGAATTTGTCGCTTTGATGCGCTACGACTTGCCCGTGCAGAATTGGCCGGCCGACTATGAAGACGAGTCTGTCAAGGCGGACGCGGTGATCGCAGACGATGTGTTCGTTCACTTCAGCGAAGCGGGCGCGATTCTGTCTGAGACGCTGCTGAGCGACCTCCTCCCGGTCACACGAATCGGCTACGATTCTTTGGAAACCGTAGACGACGGTTGGAAAGATTGGGCGCACGCCAATGCCATTGAGATGGACCTGGATGGCCACATTATCGCGAGCCTTCGACACTTGGACTGTGTGATCAAATTTGACCCGGTGACGAAAAAGCTGGACTGGATTCTGGGTAATCACGACAACTGGCCAGCCGAATACCTCCCCTACCTTCTTGAACCCAGCGGGCCTGATTTCCGTTGGGCGTACCATCAACACGGCTCGGGCCGGAATCGGCTCGATCCGGCCGTGGTGTCGGTCACGATGTTCGACAACGGCAACTGGCAGGCGAGTCCGTTCACTGGGGATCCAATCGACACGAGCCCGCGATCTAGGCTCGTGCAGTTCACGATCGACGAGGACGCGATGACGGTGACCCAGGACTGGTCCTACGAAGAGACGGAAGTGGGGCCGTTGTACAGCTTGGCGGTGGGTGAGCACGACGTGTTGGACAACGGGAATTCGCTCGGGACTTTTGGCTTTCTGACCGGTGACAAGGACGGGACGAACGTTGAGAAAGGCTGGGGCGCGGACTCGGCCCGGATCATCGAATTGGACCCGGTTTCAGGCCGAGAACAGTGGCACATTCACCTGTATTCGGAAGGCGCAGACAACCCCGATGGATGGACCGCCTACCGATCTCATCGAATTGCGGCGGTGACGGGCCGGAAAGTGGAGTAGACTACGAACTGTGAGGTCGCGCGTGTGGAGTGCGATGTTGTGGTTTGGGGGTTGCCCGAGCGCGCCCGAAGCTGACTCGGGGGTGGCTTTTGGCACGGCACCTGAGACCGATTGTGTGGACGGGATCGACAACAACGGGAACGGCCGTCCGGATTGTGCCGATGAGGCGTGTGTCGCGGCCTGCGATGCCGATGGCGACGGCTTCTTTGGATTGAGTTTTGGCGGAGACGACTGCGACGACTCCCGAGCGACCTCGTTTCCCAGGGCACCCGAGGTGTGCAACGGGTTCGATGACGACTGTGATGGGTTTGCCGACGATCAGGACGTGAGCCTGGATGGATCGACCCGCAGCGAGTGGCATCCGGATCTCGATGCCGACGGTTTCGGGGCGAAGTTGGATTGGGTGACGTCCTGCGAGGCGCCCTACGGCTACCTGGGAGACGCGTCCGACTGCGATGACACGCTGACGATCGTGTCTCCGACGGCTGGTGAGGTTTGTGACGGGCTAGACAACGACTGTGACGGTCTGTACGATGACGATGACGCCTCGCTGGACTTGGCAAGCCTGACGACCTGGTACGCCGACGTGGACGGCGACGGTCGGGGTGACACGTTGGTGTGGTTGGTTACCTGCTTCGCTCCTGCCGGGTACATCGCATTTCCTGGTGACTGTGACGATCATAACCCGCTGCTACCAGGCCAATTCTGGGAAGACGTGGATGAAGACGGCGTAGGTGCGGGCGTGCCCGACCCGGACGTTTCTTGCATGCCGCCCGCCGCCGGTTGGGTGCCCTTCATTGGGGACCCGGATTGTGACGATTCCGATCCGAGTATTTCTCCGGCGGCACAGGATGTATGTACGAATGATATTGATGAAAACTGCGACGGACAAATCGTCCTTTGCGGTTTGGAAGGGGAGTGGGATTTGGACGAGGCTGGGGCCATCGTCAACCCGGGGGTGGGTGAACAGCTCCTTGGCAGGGACCTTTCAGGTGGCTTAGACATCGGTGGCACCCCCGCGCCCGACTTGGTCGTTGCTTCCCAGGATTTCGTGGCCTTTATGGATGCCACGGAAATCCTCGGTAAGTTTGATACCGCGGTGGCGTTTGGCCGGCTCCTTGGCGAGCCTGGCGATGACTTCGGGACGGCGTTCAACCTTTCGGGTGATGTGGATGGCGATGGCGTTTTTGACGTGTTTGTCGGTGGGCCAGGTGACGCCGATGGTGGCGTGAATGCGGGTGCCGTTTGGCTCGCACTGGGGCCGGTTGTCGGCGAATTAGGGATCGAGGCTTGGGCGGCTTCCAAATGGCACGGCCCGGCCTCGGAGACCCAGCTTGGCGCGCATTCGGGTTTCGGCAAGCTGAATTTGGACAACAAACGCGATTTCGTGCTCGGCGGTCCTGGGTATGATGACGGAACCGGTGTCGTCGGCGGCCTTTGGATTACGGATTACGACGCGGCCGTGGTTGCCAACGTGGACGACGTTAGGACTGCGAAAATCGTCGGAGATACCTACGATTCTGGGGTAGGTCTCGAATTCGTTGTTCTGGGTGATCGGAGTGGTGACGGGCTGGACGAGCTGGCGGTAGCGGCGCCCGGCCACGATGGCGCGGCCGTCAACGCTGGATTGGTGGCCTTGTTCTACGGCCCGATTTTCGGAGACCTGACCCTGAACGATGCGTGGGTGAATATTCGGGGTGCCGGCGAAAATATGAGATTCGGTACTGCGATCAGCAGCCCTGGAGATTTGGACGGCGATGGCAGCCCAGACCTTTTGGCAGGCGGTGCGGAAGCCGGCTCTGGCGACGGCGGGGCGTGGGGGTGGTTCTTCCCTTTGCTGGATGACTCCGTGCTTGACGCCGCGCTGGTACTGACCGGCAGCGGCGCGCTTGGCGCTGGGGCAGCGCTGAACATCCGC
Source organism: Klebsiella pneumoniae (assembly GCA_945861065.1). GTDB lineage: Bacteria > Myxococcota_A > UBA796 > UBA796 > SXOB01. Next base: position 6,727 of record CAMASI010000009.1, read on the forward strand.
GATCTCGATGGCGACGGAAGCGACGACGTCGTCGTTGGCAATGATCCGAACCAGTCTACAGAAGCGTCTCGGGGTCATGTCTGGGTGATTTATGGGCCGATGTCGGGGAGCGTCGATTTGGAGACGGAATCCGGCGCAGTGTTTCGAGGTGCAATCGAAGGTGACGAAGCCAGCGTGACGACCGTGGTGGATGACATCGATGGCGATGGGTATCCAGAACTGTTGATCGGAGGGCCTGGCGCCAATAAGAACGCGGGCGCTGCCTACATTCTTGGAGGCGGCCCGCTGTGAGTTTTGGCCTATTGTTTCTGGTCGCTTGCGCTGGCGGTCCTGTCGAGTCGGACGTGGCAGCAACCGACACCGCGAGCGACACGGAACCCGTTGGGCGTCCCCCGCCGCCTTTGGTCGTGGGAACGTGGCCCGTCGCTGTCGTCGCCGAGACTGTGGTTGCGGAAGGGGAGGTCGGCGGTCAATTAGGAAGCACTGTTGCGGTGGGCGACCTCGACGGCGACGGGTTCGTGGACCTGGTCGCGGGTGCACGGGGTGCGTCGCCAGGCGGTGTGGTGTACGTCGCGCCAGGACCTATCCGGGGTTCGACTTGGCTGGCTCCTTCGCTCACGGCAAAGGTGACGTCGGTGGCCAGTGGCGGTTTCGTCGGAAGCGGTGTGTGGCTCGGAGACGTGGACGCGGACGGGGGCGCAGATTTGTTGGTGTCGGCGCCCGGTCTGCAGGTCAATTCGGGACGTGTGGCGAAATTCGGCTCGGTGACTTCGGCGGTCGACTTTGGTGTGGACGCGGATTGGGAAGTGACTGGAAATGCGGAGGACCGACTCGGGACCGACTTGTCCATCGTTCCGGACGTTGATGGCGACGCAGTCGCGGACCTGCTGGTTGGGGCGCCGGGCTGCGGGATCGGTTGTAGCAGCGGTGTAGCGTGGCTCGTATTGGGGCCTGTGCTGACGTCCGTGGCGCTTGACGAGAGTACCGCCCAGATTTTTGGCGAGCTTGGTGACGCTGTCGGCACCAGTGTGTCGGGTCTCGGGGATGTGGACGGAGACGGGATCGGAGAGATCGCCGTCGGGGCGCCGGGGGACACCGTGTATGACGTCGACTCCGGTTCCGTGGGCGTGTTCTTTGGACCGATTCTGGGGGCGCCCCGACTCGATGTGGCCGGCGCGCGCTTTGTCGGTGGGGCCAGCGGCGAACAGGTAGGTGTGGGGTTGGCGGGACCCACGGACGGGGATGGGGATGGGCACGCGGACCTGCTCTTCGGGGCGCCCGGGGTGGTCACAGGCGGGGCCGTGTACCTGGCAACCGCTCCGTTTAGTGGGATCGTTTTCGCGCCGACTGCGACATTCAGGGTGTTGCCCGTGGCGGTAGACGAGGGTCTGGGTGCGGTGCTTACGTCCGTAGACCTGGACGCCGATGGGGCCACGGACGTGATCGTTGGTCTGCCCAAAGGCGACGTTGTCGGCGGTGACGATGGCGCGGTTGCGGTGCTCTTTGGACCACTTCAGGGCGTTCGCGCTTGGAACACGGCGGACCTATTGTTGACCGGAAGTACCGCTGCGGACGAAGTGGGTCTGGCGGTTTTGGCGGCTGATCTCGACGGTGACGCCCTTCCAGAATTGGTGGTGGGCGCGTCCCTTGGTGGGAGCGAATTGGGCACCGGGGCGCTATTTGCGGTCCCCGGCGGCGTCAGGTGATCATCGCCGCGATGACCCGGTCAACGTCCTCATCCGTCAGCCCCCCGTGGCAGGGAATCGAAAGAAAGTGTGCTGCTTTGTCATCCGCGATCGGCGTTGGTCGTGGGCGGATCACATGCGCGAGCGCAGGCTGGCGAGTCAGGCTCAAGGGATAGAGCGGTGCGCTGTCTATGCCGGCTTCGTCCAATCGTTTGCGAGTGGCGTCGCGTCGGGGGACGTCGAGCACGTATTGGGGGACCGGGTTTCCGCTGTCGCGCCGAAGGGGCCGAAAGTCGGCCAGGGCGTTGTCGTAGCGTCGGGCGATCGTCTGGCGTCGGTTGATGTCGGCCGCCATGCCATGGAGCCGACCGAGCAAGATTGCGGCTTGAACTGCATCCAATCGCGAGTTGCGGCCGACGGCGTCTTCGTCGATCGCGTGGTGGAGATGGACGTCCACGAGGCCGTGATTCCCGAGCGCCCGAATCGCCGCCAGTCGTTCGATGTCGTCGGACACAACGAAACCAGCGTCCCCTGACGCCCCCCAAATCTTTGTTGGGTAGCAGGACACCGCGCCCAACTTTGCGTGCCCGACGGGTGGGTCTGCGCCAGCCGCTTGGGCTAGGTCGTCTACCGACGGCATGTCTGCGAGCACGTCGGTCACGGCGTTGCCGAACAGGTGAACGGGAATGATGGCTCGGGTGTGTGGGCCGACTGCGCTTGCGGCGTCTCGCATGTCGATGAGCCCGCGCTCGTCCACGTCCACAGGAACGGGAATCGCGCCGATGGCGACGACGGCGCCCGCCGTTGCGAAGAAGGTCAGCGCCGGCACGAGCACCTCGTCTCCCGGGCGCACCCCTGTGGCGATGAGCGCAAGCATCAAGGCGTCCGTTCCGCTGTTCACGCCGACGGCTCCCCTGCGCCGAAACAGCCTCGCCGCTGCCGTCTCCGCGTCCGCGACGACCGGACCTCCGATCAGGCGCCCGGATCGAAGTACCTGTACGACGGCTGCCTCCACCAGCTCACCATCCAAACGATGCCGGGCGCGCGGATCTGCCAGGCAAATTCGGTTCACGGGCAGGGGGACACCGCGTCCAGGACAAGCACGAAGTCCTCAAATCCCACGTCGGGGCAACTTGATGCCGTAAATCGTCCGCTCCAAGAGTCATTCAGGTCGAAATCGCCGACGACGGTTGATTCGTCGGGTTCTTCCAGAAGTCGGGCGTTGCCGGTCGGGTCTTGCGCGGATGTGTCGGCGGTGACGTCGGGGAAACGTGCGCCTTCTACGTCTTCTGGCCACTCGGATTCTTCGATCGCGTAGGCCGAGGCGGTCCACAGGTGCCCTGAGCCTGGGGGCGGCAGGAAGACGTCCAGGTCGTCGGACGGCGCGTAGTCGCCCACTCGTTGGTCGGACCAGCTCCGCCAGTACAGCAACGTCGCATGGGCTGCCCCCTCTCGGCACAACGCTGCGGCCGTCTGGTCCGGCAGGGTGGTGGAACCGAAAAATGAGCAGGGAATGTCTCCGTTCGACAGCGCGACGACCGTCCATTCGCCGGTTGGAACGCCGCCGCGGATGAACCAAGCGGATCGAATCGGTTCGAATCCAATGGGTGTCTGCATCATGTTGGGGGCGGAACACGCCGCAAGCCCCGGAAGCAACATCCACCGCATGGCGCCTCGTAACTGCGGAAGCGAGGCCGGATCGAATAGAGGACCCCTGTCAAGCGTTTGGTCCTTTGGAGGCCCCATGCGATCATGGCTTTTGGGATTTGCGCTCGCTTCGTTGCCGTTGATGGGTGACGTGGCGTACGGGGCTCGGACTGTGAAGTCTTCGAAGGGCGCAAAGGTGCCGAAGACCTCGCAACCCACTAGGTCGGTGGCGAAGAAGGCGGCGCCAGCGCCGAAGGCACCGGCCCCTGCCCGAACCCCAACACAAGCGCCGAAGGCCTCCCCGGCTCCCGCGCCTAGGGTGTCTCCAGCGCCTAGAACTTCTCCGGCACCCGCACCCAGACCTTCGGCTGCGCCTGCGCCCAGTGGGGTTCCGCGCACCGCGACTGTGCAGGGTCTTCCGGCAGGTGCGCCGATCGCGGCGCCGGGCGCAGCGCGAATGGGCGCCCCTGCCGCACGAGTCGCAACGCCTGGCGTGGCGGGTGGAACCCAACGGTCGATGGTGGTCACCCACACAGGGCGAGGCGGGTCGGTCACCGCTGTGCACACGGGGACCGGTCACACCGTCGTTAGCAACCGACCCTACACCGGTCGCGTTTCAGGCGTGGCGGCGAGTCGATCCAGCGATCATCGCTTCGGCCGTCCGCTGGTGACCCATGTCGGTACGTCGCGCTACGCACACTTCGGCGTACCGCATCACCACCATTACCACGGCTGGTACTCTGGGTGGTACGTACATCCCTGGTACCGCTGGAACCACGCGACGACGCTTGTCGTCAGTTTTGGGTTCCCCGTCTACGCTTGGTCGAATGTGTGGATTCCCCCGTCGCGCGCCGGGTGGCTGTGGGTGCCGGGGGGTTGGGCCTATGGCGGCTATTGGGCACCCGGGTATTGGGCACCGATGGCGCCGATTCCAGTTGGGTATGTGTACGCGCCGGGTTGGTGGGAGCGCGACGTCTACGTCGAAGGTCACTACCGGGTCTCCGATCGTTCGGGCTGGGACTGGGTGGACGGCTTCTACCTGGAGGACGGCACCTACGTGCGCGGCTATTGGCAGCCGACCTCGGGTGCGCCGGATGGCTACGCGTGGGAGCCTGGCTTCTACGACGGCGAGTCTTGGATTGACGGCTTCTGGCGCCCTGAGTTTCGGGACGGCTACGCCTGGACAGAGGCCTACTTTGACGGCGACGGTGTGTTTCGCTCTGGGTACTGGATGCCCACGGAACAAAGGCCGGGCTTTGTCTGGGTACCCGGGTGGTTCGACGGCAACGAATGGGTCGCCGGATACTGGATCACCGAGGCAGAATACGGAGATGGGGAACCAGGGGACTGGGAGCCCGAAGAGGGCTGGGACGCTGGTTGGGGTGAGCCCCCGGCGGGTTCCGCCGCTACCAAACCCGTGGCGCCGACAAAGCCAACTGTTCCTGTGAAACCGTCGGTGCGGCCCACCCCGGCCCAGGGGGATTCGGAAGACGTGAACGACCGGCCCCTGGCGTTGCCGGTAGAACCACCCGCCTGATCAGTCCGTCTCGCCGTCGTCCAGCGCCCGTTGCCAGAGGTGTTTCGCCAGCGTGCGCTCGTCCGGGCGCAGTTTGGCGACGTCGCCGAGGCGCCGGGCGCGTTCCGCGAGAGGACGAAGACAAAGCGCAGCGGCGACACTCACATTGAGGGACTGGGTGAACCCGAACATAGGCAGCGTGACGACGCCCTTCGCCGCGGAGCGAGCGACGTCGGATACGCCCACCCACTCAGCGCCCATCCACAAACAGATGGGTCGATCCAGCGGAACCTCTTCGGGCGGTACGCCGTTGGCGTCGAGATCCGCGATCCACACGTCGTAGCCCTCAGTGTCGAGGCTCGTCAGTGCGGCCTCGGCGTCGTCGTGGGCTCGCTGCTCAACCCACTGGGACGTGCCTCGGGAGGCTCGCCACGCCGGGTCCCCTTTCAGACCGACCCAATGGACCGTATGGATTCCGAATGCGTCGCACGAGCGAAGGATGGCGCCGGCGTTGTGCCGCTGGTGCACGGCCTCCAACGCGCACCGGACGTGGCGGATTCGGCCGTCAAGAACGGTGTCGAACCGGCGGAGCAAGGCGTCGCGGGGCACGTCGCCTGGATAACGCGCAGCGTATGGCACTTACCCCTCGTCAAGCGGCTGATTTTCGCGCCCGTGCGCATGCCCTGAAGCCGGTCGTTCTCGTCGGTGGGAACGGGCTCACAGAGGCGGTGGTGCTTGCCACGGATGCCGCGCTGCAGGACCATGAGCTGATCAAGGTCAAATGGCACGAGCCTACGCGCGATCGGCTAAAACAAGAAGTCTCGCAACTCGCTGCAGGCACGCAAAGCGATCTGGCCGGCCTCATCGGGCACACGGCAATCTTGTGGCGGAAACGGAAGCGCAAAGCCGACTGACAGCGGCGGGCAAGCGCGTTGATCCGTTGTCCCTGGCTGCGCTCCTCGGTCCTCCGGACCGGGTCCGGGCGATGCAGCCCGCTCCCTTCGGTGCTCGCTGGCGCTCCTAGGCTCAACACACTTGCGCACCGCTGCGACGGTCAGCCGCGTTTCGGACGAACCCGCCGAAAGGGATGCAAAAATCCGGCCAACGTCGGCGCGCTGCGGGTTTGGAACCAGACGCGGCCTTTCCCACGGAAGGACACGACTAGTCCCTCACCGGACAAGAACGTGGCTTTCCAGCCGCCAACGCGCTCCACGTTCCATTCCAGCGTTTCGTCGAACGCGACCACGTGGGAAGTGTCTACGCGCCAGGACCCATCCACGGTGCGCTCTTCGATCGCGCCGTAGCTGCACAACCACGCCGTGCCCTCGCCTCCGACCCGCAACAGGACAAGGCCCTCGCCTGACAACCAGCCCTTGGCGCCGCCCCATTTGGCGTCGAGCGTGACCCCCTTGGTGCTCGCCATCCAGCCGCCGCGCTGGACGACAATCGACCGGCCGTCCACGGGCACTGCGACGATGTCGCCCGGCATCGGTGGGGCGAGGTGGAGATCCGCCGGGGTGGTGCCCGCTGCCCACGTCACTTGGAACACACTTTCGCCAGCAATCGCTCTTTTGGCCGCGCCGAAAATACCGCCGGGGATATTCGTCGTGGGTTTGAGTGATGCCGAAGAGGCCATCATTGCGCCGGGTTCCGCCACGAGTGCTTCGCCCGGCTCTAGGTGGACTACGAGTGACGCATAGTCGGGGCGATTTCGAATGTCGGTGTTCATCAGCCGTTCCGCATCGGGAGCAAGGAAGTCATGGCACTGCCGAACGCAGTGGGATTGCGCGTCTGGAGCCAGAGCCGCCCTTTTCCTTCAAATGCGCAAACCAAACCCTCGCCGCCAAAAATAAAGGAGAAAAGGCCACCGCCGAACGGCCGCACTTTGTAGGTGAGCGAACTCTCAAAGGCGACGATGTGGCCAGTGTCCACGATGAATCGTCCGTCTACGTCCACGTGACGGATGGCCCCAAAGGCGTGGATCGCCAGCGGACCCGTTCCTGTGGCCTTGAGTAGGAGTAGCCCCTGGCCGGAGAAGAAACCCCGAGCGCCTTGCCAGGAGGCGTCGAGGCTGACGGTGGGGGGCGAACAGACCCAGGCGCCGCTTTGCACGACGATAGGCGCACCCTCCAGGTGCAGGATTTCCATGTCGCCGATGTGGGCAGGCGCGAAACACACCGTACCGCCGCGAACTGATTTGTAGGTGTTCCGCAGGAGCGATTCGCCCGTTGCGAGCCGCTTGAGCCCGCCGAGGATGCCGCCGAGGATGCCCTTGCCGGCAAGACCGGTGGAGGTGTCGATCGCGACGTCGCCGTCCATCGCGATCATCGAACCCGGTTCGCCTTGGACCGAATCGCCCGCCTCTAGGTGTGCGATGGCCATGGCGTACGCGGGTCGGTGGGACAGTTCGATCTTCATCGTCAGCCCGGAAACAGTGGGGTCAGCCAACCGACGAGCGCCGACGTATTGCGAGTTTGCATATAGATTCTGCCTTTCCCCTTGAACGCCAACACGAGGCCTTCTCCGCTGGTAACGGAGCTGACCCAACCTCCCGCCTTGCGGAGCGTATGCGTCAACTTGCCTTGCCAACCGACCACGTGGCCGCTGTCGACCACCCACTCGCCATCGATATCGACGGATTCGATGGCGCCATAAGCGTTGATGATGACTTCGCCGGGTCCGGAACAGCGGACGAAGAAGGGATTCTCTCGCGCGAATAGTGCCGAAAACCCGCCCCATTGGAGCGACAGCCCCACCGATTTACTGGCGGCCATCCAAGAACCGGCCTGCACCGTGAGCGACTCGCCCTTTTCAAGGGACATGTGCACGACGTCGCCGACGAAGGCAGGTGCGATGAACACTCGCTGTCCAGCTTTCTTCGCCTTGAACTCGTTCACGAATACGCTTTCGCCCGTTAGATAACGGCGAACCAGCGCAAAGAACGCGGCGGAAAGCATCGAGCCCAGGCCCCCGTTGGAACCGTGGAACCCCGGGCTTGCCAGGATGTCCGCGTCCATCGCGACCATTGCACCGGATTCCGCCACCAGCGCGTCGCCCAAGTCGAGGGTGACGATCGCGAGCGCATACGACGGTTTGTGTTCAACCTCGACGTTCATGGACAACGCGAGTAACCCATCCGGCATGCTGCACCTGTTGCTTGCGTGTGGAGAGGCCCCAACGGTGGCGCCCCCGGCCCCTCCGCCGCCCGTGGCAGCGGGCGTCGTGCTCCTGGTGGTCGTCGACCAATTGCCCGCCTGGGTACTTGATGGTCCTGTGCGAGGGCAGCTGCACGACGGGCTCGGACGATTGATCGGGAAAGCCGCCAAGACCGGCACCGGCCGCTATGCGCACGTGTCGACCTATACGTGTTCAGGGCATTCTACGCTTGCTACAGGCGCTTCCCCTGCGATCCATGGAATCGTCAACAACCGTTGGCTGGTTTCTCGTTCGGATGCCGGACCGACCGAGTGCCTCGAAGCCGAAACCGGCTTGCTTGCGCCCACGTTGGCGGCCGGTGTTCGGTCGGCTGGGGGATCGGCCTACAGCTTGGCGCTCAAGGACCGCGGCGCGCTTCCGCTCGGCGGTGGTCCTGAATTTTCCGGCGCGCTGAGTTGCAAGGACAGTGTTTGTTCCATGGTCGCCGCACCGGGGGCGCTAGCGACGGTCTTGGCGACAATCAACGCGGGAACCTACCTGTCTCGGGTGTGGCCCATGCCACCTCCCGACAGAACTGAACTTTGGCGTGGCATCGCTGACCTGCAACCGTGGGAAGAGCCCCTCGATGACGGCAAAGATCCGGCGGTATTCCCTCATGGTGGCGGTGCGTCGTCGCCCGGGGGCGGCGACCTGCTGGTTGACAGTGCTTTGGCGGTCGTGGAGTCGTTGAAGCTGGGTCAAGGGACGCACCGTGACCTTCTGGCTGTCAGTTTCAGCCAAATCGACCTGATTGGCCATGCGACCACAGGCAAAAGCTGGGAGTACCTCGATGCGCTGGTTGCGTTGGACGCGAGCCTTGGGCGCTTGATCGATGGCCTCACGGCACGAAATTACCCGGTGACGGTCGTACTCACGGCGGACCACGGGGCCGTCGAAACGCCGAAGGGCTGGTTGGACGTGGACCAGGTCGGCAAGGTCGCCACGGAGGCCTGGACGGGCTGCGGTGGGGTCGGCGAGGTTCGTTACGAACAACCGTTCGTGTACTGGCCGGATGGGGCGGGCGATCGGCCTTGTGCGCTGTCGAGGGCTAGGACCGCGCTCTCGGCGTTGCGCGACGGGGAACAGCCCCTTGTGGCGGACATCGTGGACACGTCTGCGCCGTCGGGTCCGTATGCATCCCAAGTGCGCGAGACCGTGTTCGCAGCTCGCTCGGGAGACGCATTGGTGGTGCTCGCAGAGGGCGCGGTCCTGTACCGGGGAACCACGGACCGGCGGGGCACGACGCATGGGACCCCGCATCGGTATGACACCGACGTACCCTTTGGTGCCTGGGGCGCAGGCGTGACACCCGGCCGCCTGAGCGACACGGTGGATCAGAGGCGGATTGCGCCGACGTTGGCGCTGCTGCTTGGCGTGCCGCCTCCGACAGGGGCTTCGCTGCCCGCCATCGTCTTGTAGGTCGGCTCGTCGGGCGTCCTTGCCGAGATACCCGCCGCGCCCTGGGGGTACGTTGCCGTCGCGCCTCGCGCTGATCATCACCATGGCCGCGACGAGTTTCGTACTTGTGCTGCTTGAACTTGTTTTGACGCGGCTATTCGCGGTCATCTTGTTCGCGTCCTTTGCGCACTTGGCTTTGGGCCTGGCGCTCCTCGGAATCTCGCTAGGTGCGCTTGCCCAGCACCTTTGGCCGAACCTCGTACCCACCGAACGCGTTGGCGACCGGCTCGCAGCATGGCTCGTCGCGCTCGGAGCGAGCACAGTCGGTAGCGTGGTGCTCGCGTTGTTGCTGCCGGTGACCGTGCAGTCCGCTGAACCGCCTCGGGACTACGGCGAGCGTTCGGCGATTGCGTGGGACCTCGTGGACCCTGTATGGTTTGTGGTGCTTTTGCCGGTACTCGTCGTTCCTTTTGCCATCGGCGGCTTGCTCTTCGCAGGTGTATTTCAGCGATTCCGCGACCAAATTGGTCGGCTGTACGCGGCCGATCTCGCAGGTGGCGCGATGGGTGCAGTGGCGTTCATCCCGTTCCTTGCTTGGCTTCCGGCACCGGATTTGGTCTGGCCCGCGGCGGGCCTTGCTTTTTTCGCGGCCTCTTGGGTGGCCAAGGGTCCTCGCGAGCAGCTCGTGAGCGTTTTTGCGGCCGTCGCCATGATCGCCGCCACGGTCGTCGCATTCAACCAAGAAGATGGGCTACTGCGGGTACGTTATTCCGCGGGCTACAGCGAAGACAACGTTTCCTGGTCGGTTTGGACGCCCCTGACCAGGATTGCAGTGCATGAGGATGCCCGGGGAACCTACCTTCTCCTCGACAACAGCTCCGCGAGTGAGGTGGTGCTCGACGAAGCCGCCCGAGATCGAAAAGCGACGGAATTGAATCGTAGTCTCGTGTATCAACTGCATGATCCGCCCGCCCAGGTGGCGATTCTGGCGGCGTCAGCGGGACCTGAGGTCGCTGTTGCGCAAAAGTTCGGATTCACGGGAATCCAGGCCATCGATATTGCGCCGCAGATCGGCGACATCGTGGCAGATCGCTTTCGGAGCTCCGCAATCAATCCGTTCCGATACGGAGACACCGTTCGAGTCATGTCGGACGGGCGCGCTGCCATCCACGGAAGCCCCCTTCAGTACGACATCATCCAGATGGTCCACGCGAATTTACACTCGTCTGCGGGCCTGCTCGCAAATGCCTGGTCGAGCAACCTGCTTGAAACGAAAGAGGCTTTTGGCGATTATCTTGACCATCTGAAACCCGATGGCACGCTTTCGTTCGCGCGTGGCCCGAGGACCACGTCGGTGGCCCGCTCCGTAGCCGCGGCGCTGGCGGAGCGCGGTGTCGCCGACCCGGGACCCCACGTGATTTATGTCAGCGGGCCCGCCACGGTGATGTTGGTGAAGGCGCGCCCATGGCGTGCCGAGGAGGTGGCTCGCGTACGCGCCATCGTGGCCATGCAACCCAAACAATTCATCGCATTTGATCCGCTCGTACCAGATCGCAAGTTCGCCCACCAGATGTTCGTCACGCCCCCGCTGATGACGGATGATCGGCCGTATATGGAGGGTCCTGGCGACGTGTGGCGGGGGTTGGCGTACGCCTTGTCCCCCCGCTCGGGCCTGGTGGGCGGGGAGGTTCCGCCATTGACGATCGTGTACCACACGATCGCTCTCCAGGGGCTCTGCGTGTTGGCAGTAGGCTTGTTGTTGTTCATCTTGGGCGCCCGTGGACGAGACGCCAATGCACTTCGCCAGGTGCGGGCACTGCCAGCCGGATTGCTGTACGCGGCAGGGATTGGCTACGGGTATCTGGCGATTGAAACGATTCTCATTCACGAGCTGGTATTGTTTGTTGGGCATCCTACTTACGCTGTTACGGCCGTTGTCGGTGCGATGTTGTTCGGGTCCGGGCTGGGGAGCGTGGCTGCGGGTTGGGTGCCAGAAGACCGCGTGGATGCGGTTCGAAACGGTGTGTTAGTTGCGATCATTGCAGTGGCAGCGCTCCATGGCTTCGGCGGTTCTGCCTTGCTCGAGCGTACCTTGCTTCAGGGCGCGCTGGTGTCGCGCATCGGTGGCGTGGTCCTACTCCTGTTGCCGCTCGGCTTCCTGATGGGATTTCCCTGGCCCCTTTTCGTTCGCAGCTTGGGGCCCGCGGCCGGAGGTCTCGTCCCATGGGCGTGGGCGGTGAACGGTTGGACGAGCGTGCTTGCCAGCATCGCGACGGTCGTGATCAGCCGAGCTTGGGGATACCATTCGGCCTATGCGGTAGCGCTGGTCGGCTACGTGTTGGCGGGTGCCGCGGGTTTGGCGTTGCGTCGAATGGACCGTGTCGGATAAGGCGACTGGGCCACAGATCTTGTTCCGGCGAGGTCGCAAATGGGCCCATTCGGACTATGGCTACGCGTCGGTTCGGGGGCCCCATGAAAAAGTCGCGATTTCAACAAATTGGCCACCTGCTTGCGGTAATCAGCGTCGCCTTCTTTCTTGCGTGTACCCGGGCCCCGAAACCTCCCACCGATGTCGCGGACGCTGCTCCAGCCGAGATCATCGCGGCACACACCTCTGGGCTCGTATCCCGGCATTCCCCAATCCAGCTTAGGTTCGTTGGCGAGGCCGTTCCGGAAGAATCTGTGGGTGTGGCCCTCGCCGCGTCCCACTTGTTTTTCACGCCGCTTGTTCCGGGAAACGCGGTTTGGACGTCCACTCAAGTCCTCGAATTCACGCCGGACGGCGATCTTGTGGCGGGAAAACGCTATGAGGTCATTGTCGATCTGCCTGCTTTGTTACCGCAGATCCCGGGCCTCAAGGCGTTCGCGTTTGACTTTGGGGTGGCCGTTCCGGATTTCTCACTGGCGGCTGTCGGCCTGGAAGCCGACTCCTCGGATGGTGCGACGCAGCGGTGGCGTGCGCGGATTGAGCTGGCGGACGTGGCCGAAAACAGTCTGGTTGAGACGATGATCAAGGCCCGTCATGGCGAGGTCACGCTGGCGCTGGCGTGGACGCATGAGGGCCTAGCGCACAGCTTCGTGGCCTCTGGCATCGTCCGCTCCGAAGCGAGCAGTACGCTCCTGGTCGAGGTGGACGGTACGGCCATCGGCGTCGCGCGTTCAGAACAGACCACCGTGGTGGTCCCAGGGCTGAATCAGTTTCTGGTGTCGTCCATTCAACCCGTGATGGGTGGCGAGCGCCTGATCGAGATTCGTTTCTCGGACCCACTCGACGAGCGTCAGGACCTCCGTGGTCTCGTTCGGGTGGTTGGGAGGACCGACACACGTGTCGACCGCGACGGAAGCGTCGTTCGGCTCTACGCAACCGGAAATTGGAACAGTACGGAGCAGGTACAAATCTCGGGCGTCAGGAATGCGCGAGGCTATTCGCTGACGGCAGCGATCGATCAAGTGGTGAGCTTCGAGCCAATCAAACCCCAAGTTCGTTTTGTCGGAAGCGGGGTCATTTTGCCGACGAGCGCGGAGCTGACCGTACCGCTGGAGGTCGTAAATGTCCGCGCTATCGAAGTCGAAGCTACCCGGGTGTATGAAGAGAACGTACCGCAGTTTCTACAGGTCAACGACCTAGATGGAAACGAAGAACTGCGGCGCGTAGGCGCGGTCGTGTGGCGCCAACGGGTGGAGATAGCGCCCCAACCAGGCCAGTCGAACCGTTGGGTCCGCGTGGGCCTCGACCTCACGTCTCTCGTCCAACGTTTTCCAGCAGGGCTGTATCGCCTCCACGTTCGTTTTGATCGCCCCGACATCGTGTGGGAATGCGGTACGTCGAGTTGGGACGTTGCGGAGAAGAGACCAGAGCGTCCCTGGGATTCGTTGGGCGCGGATGGCAGCTTTTGGGATATGTGGACAGGGGGAGAAGATGGCGAGGAATGGGCATGGAGTGAGCGGGACGATCCATGTGAAAAATCGTATTACACGGATTTTGGTTGGAATAACCATGGGCAAACCGCTAGCCGTAATGTGATTGTTTCGGACGTTGGCTTGCTTGCGCGGCAGGGGGTAGGAGGCGCGGTGGACATCGTTGCTACCGATCTCCGCTCGAGTGAGCCGTTGGCTGGAACGGACATTCAGCTGCTGGACTACCAGCTGCAGGGCATCGGCAAGGGAATCACAGACGCCCGCGGCATGCTGCGTCTCACCACCGAGGACGAGTTTCCTTTCGCCATTGTCGCACACCACGGGGGCCAGGCGTCGTGGCTTCGCCTCGACCGCGGCCAGGCGCGTGCGATGTCGCACTTTGACGTGGGCGGGTCGGACGTCAAGCAGGGCCTCAAGGGGTTCCTGTACGGCGAGCGCGGCGTGTGGCGGCCGGGCGATCCGATGCATTTGAACTTCGTGCTCTTCGATGCCACGGATCGCATTCCGGACGCCCATCCGCTCGATTTCCAGCTTCGAAATCCACTGGGCCAGGTGGTCGAGACCCAAACGGTCACAGAGTCGGTCGATGGTTTTTACGCGATTCACGCGCAAACCGCGGGGGACGCGCCGACGGGTCGGTATACCGCTTCGGTCCGTGTCGGTGGCGCTGTTTTTCAGAAACAGTTGCGCGTGGAAGCGGTGATTCCGAATCGGCTCAAGATCGAATTGGCCCTTCCGCCAACTGGCGTTCGTGCGCCGAATCTTGAGGTGCAAAGCACGCTAGCGTCCAGGTGGCTTCACGGTGCGATTGCGCAGGGGCTCCGCGCCGATATCGAGGTGCAACTTAGCCCACGCCAGACGCAGTTTGCAACGTTTTCTGATTTCCAATTCGACGACCCGATGGCGACGTTTTCCGCGGAACCAGAATTGGTCTGGGAAGGGAGTCTCGACGATGAGGGAAAGGCTGCTGTCGCCGCGACAATCCATGCCCCACCCTCGCCTGGGCTGTTGACCGCTACCTTGCGTACGCGCGTATTTGAGCCGAGCGGTGCGGCCAGTGTGGACGAGGCCTCGGTCAGCGTTTCTCCCTACGAGCGGTATATCGGCGTCGCCCTTCCAAAAGGAGACAAGGCGCGCGGGATGTTGCTGACAGACACGAAGCACACGGTTCGTGTGGTTTCTGTGGACGCTGACGGAAAGCCTGTCGGGAGTGGGAAGGTCAAATTATCCCTGCGTAAACTGCAATGGCGTTGGTGGTGGGAACAGGGCGAGGACAGCGACGCACAGTTCAGCGAAGGGGAGAGCCAGCACGAACTTGCCTCGGGGTTGATCGATTTGGTGGACGGTCAGGGAAATTGGGAATTCGAAGTCCGCTACCCGGAGTGGGGTCGCTACGTCGTCACCGCAACGGACGACAAGGAAGGCGGGCACACGACCGGAAAAATCGTGTACATCGATTGGCCCGGTTGGGCTGGGCGTGCGGAAAAAGACCAGGCCGGTGGGGCGAGCGTGCTCAGCCTGACGGCAGATCACGGCAGCGTAGAGGTCGGCAAGCCGGTGACGTTGACCTTTCCGATGCCCAAGGGCGCGAGGGCGCTTGTCAGTCTTGAGAGCGGGACACGGGTCGTCCAGACAGATTGGGTGCCACCTAGCGATGGCGGGACAGGAACCTTCACGTTTGTCGCAACGCCGGAAATGACGCCGAACGTGTATGCCAATGTCACCGTGCTTCAGCCCCACCAGAATACGGCGAACGATGCCCCGATGCGGATGTACGCGACCACGCCTATTCTCGTATTCGACCCGGAAACCAAACTCGCTCCCCACATTACGACTTCGGATTCGTGGGAGCCCTCGTCGCTGGCTCTGGTGTCTGTGAATGAAGAGCACGGGCGAGCCATGACCTACACCCTCGCCGTAGTCGACGAGGGCCTTCTTGGCCTCACGCGCTTCGAAACGCCCAATCCATGGGACACGTTTTATGCTCGGGAAGCGTTGGGAGTTCGTACCTGGGATATCTACGGTGCAGTCGTGGGCGCCACGGGTGGCACAATTGAGCAAATGCTGGCAATTGGCGGTGACGGGGAAGGTCAGTCCAACAAAAGGCCCAAGGCGCAGCGCTTCAAACCTGTGGTTTGGGTGGGTGGTCCCTACCGCCTGGAGGCCGGTGCGACCGACCGGCGAGAGATTCCGATTCCGCAGTATGTCGGCGAAGTGCGCGTCATGGTGGTGGCCGGACGTGGCGGAGCTTTCGGTACCGCGTCCCAAACAGTTCCCGTGAGGACCTCCTTGATGGCGCTGGCGACGCTACCGCGGGTGTTGGGGCCGAGTGAGTCGGTGGAATTGCCCGTCTCCATCTTTGCCAACGATCCAAAGGTCAAATCCGTGACCGTCTCGGTGACGACGGAGGGACCGATCTCGCTTGTAGACTCAGGGCCCAAGACGCTACGGTTTCCGGCCGCGGGCGAGCAGATGGTGTCGTTCCGGATTCGCGTTGCGGACGGCCTGGGTGTGGGCAAGGTCACGGTCAAAGCGACCGGCGGTGGGGAAACAAGCGAGCAGACCCTCGAAGTTGATGTCCGCCATCCGGGCTCCCCGGTCACCCGCACGTCCAAAGGGACGGTCCCATCGAAGGGGACTTGGAGCACGAACCTCGGCAGCCTCGGGCTTGTTGGCTCCAATTCGTTAAGCATCGAAATCAGTCGCGTGCCGCCGTTGGGTCTCGACCACAGGTTGGACGCGCTGATCCGCTACCCCCATGGGTGCGTGGAGCAAACCACCTCGGCTGCCTTCCCGCAGGTCGCGCTTGACCGGCTGCTTGAGCTGACGCCTGGGGAAGCTGCGGACGTGGCCAAACACGTGAAGGCGGCGATTTCCAAGCTTAGATCGTTTCAGAATACCGACGGCAGTTTTGGCTATTGGCCCGGAGAGCCTGCGAACAGTTGGAGCACGACGTATGTGGGCCACTTTCTCCTCGAGGCGGAACGGGCCGGCTACCCCCTGCCTAGCGGCATGCGGGCGTCCTGGGCGCGCTATCAACGCGATCAGGCCGAACGATGGACGCGGTCGTTTGAGGGTGCCGACCTCGATCAGGCTTACCGTCTGTACACGCTCGCCCTCTCGGGAAATCCAGAGGTAGGCGCGATGAACCGCCTGCGCGAGTCTGTGCTGAGCCCGCCTGCCCGGTGGCGACTTGCGGCCGCGTGGTCCCTTGCGGGGCAAGCTTCAACTGCGCGTGAGGTGGCCAGTTCGGCAACCTTGGACGTGCGCACGACGCGCGAGTTGTCGGGAACGCTGGCTTCTCCAATGCGGGACCGCGCGCTCATTCTTGAGTCACTGATTCTGCTCGGGGATTTGGGCCGCGCGACGACGCTCGCAGCGACGCTGTCCAACGACCTGGTGTCCGACGACGTCCTGTCCACTCAGGAGACAGCCTTTGCGTTGGTCGCGATGTCGCGATTCGGCGACGTTGGCGCTGGCCCTGGAGAGACAAAGGCGACCTGGTCGATGGCGGGCGGACCTGCGTCTGCCGTCACGAGTTCGCGGGTGGTCGCTCGTGTGTTGGTAGATGCCGCGCAAATCAAAGCGGGAAAACTGGTGGTGACAAGTTCGTCCGGAGGGCCGCTCTTCGTCACTACGACGCTCCGAGGATTGATGGAGCCTGGGACCGACGATTCCATTTCCCGGGGCATCGAATTGACGGTGGATTACCAAACTCTGGAGGGTGTCCCTTTGTTGGCGGATTCGTTGGAACAAGGCCAGAATTTCGTGGCGCATATCACATTAACGAATCGAAGTGGCAGGAGGCTCGAAGAGCTGGCGTTGACCGAGATCGTTGCGTCAGGTTGGGAGATCGCCGGTGCTTCGCCGGGAAAGGGCGATGGGTACCAATACAGAGATGTGCGAGACGACCGGGTGTATACCTACCTCGACCTCGAAGCCGACGCGGTTTTCGAGACGTCGATTCCGCTGACGGCGGCCTATCTAGGCCATTATTATCTGCCGTCGGTTTCCGTTGAGACCATGTACGACCCGACGATTACGGCTCGTGTCAAGGGGCAGTGGGTCGACGTGGTGCAGCAGCGCATCAATTGAGGCGCAGCCGGCGAATGAAGTTTCTTGGGGTCGCCGTCCTCGCACTCACCGTTGCGTTCTTGTGCGTGCCCGTCGTTCAACCGGCTGGGCCGGAATCCTCGGTGTTGATCGACAGAGACGGAGAGCTGTTGGCGGCGAGGGTCGCCGCGGACGAACAATGGCGTTTTGGCGCGCCGAGAGCGCTCCCAGCGCCGTACATTGCAGCGGTGGTCGCCTATGAAGACCGGCGGTTCTGGTGGCATCCGGGCGTCGATCCGATCGCGCTGATTCGGGCCTCCGTCAGCAATTTGGCGGCGGGCCGGGTGGTCAGCGGCGCGAGTACCGTCACGATGCAAGTGGTGCGACTTGCGCGCCACCAGCGGCAGCGGACATTCGCCGAAAAGGCGGTGGAGGCCGTCCTGGCAGTTCGCCTCGAATTGGCTCGATCGAAATCGGAAATCCTCGTCTTGTACGCAGCCAGCGCGCCATTTGGAGGAAACACCGTTGGTTTGGAGGCGGCGACCTTCCGGTTGTTTGGCCATACCCCGGAAAGCCTGAGCTGGGCGGAGGCCGCGACGCTAGCCGTTTTGCCTAAGAATCCTGCGCTCGTGCATCCCGGGAGAAACAGGGCCACGCTTCGCGCCCGCAGGGACGAGCTGCTCCACACCCTGCACCAACGAGGCGAGTTGTCGGAGGCGGATTTGGTCGCGGCCCTTGCTGAGGCGCTGCCGGAGGTAGCCCGTCGGGTCCCACTCGATGCACCTCATCTGCTGGACGCATCTCGGGAAGGCCGGACAACGACGACGCTCGATGGCGATTTGCAAAGGCGAGCGGCCCAAATCGTAGAAAATCACATTTCTGGGTTGCGTGGAAACGGCATTCACAACGCCGCGGCGATCATGGTCGACCTGCCCACCGGCGAAGTGCTTGCGTATATAGGAAATGTCCGACCTGACCCACAGGCCGCCCACGGAGAGCATGTGGATATCAACCGGTCGCCGCGATCGACCGGAAGTCTCCTAAAACCATTCCTGTACGCCTCGATGCTCGAGTCTGGCGAATTGCTCCCGAGCGAGCTGGTGCCCGATGTGCCCACGAGGTTTGCGGGTTTTTCTCCTGAGAATTTCGACCATAGTTACGAAGGCGCGGTTCCCGCATCCAGTGCGCTCGCACGTTCTCGCAACGTTCCCGCAGTGTGGATGTTGCGCGACCATACTGTCGATCGATTTTTCGGGCGGCTGAAGACCCTGGGCTTGACGACGTTGTTTCGACCGGCCTCTGATTACGGGTTGGCGCTGATTGTAGGCGGTGCCGAAGGAACGTTGTGGGACCTCGTCAGCGCTTACCGCGACCTCGCGCTTTCCGCGGCACCCGGCGAAACGCGGATTCCTCCGGCGATGCATTGGCGCCGTCCGGAACAGGCCCTGCCGCTGCGCGATCGCCCGTTGAAGGCGGGCGCAGCCTGGCTCACCCTGCAAGCGCTCGTCGAGGTCAACAGACCCGGTGCCGACGCAGCTTGGCGAGACTTCGAGGGCAGCGAACGGGTCGCGTGGAAAACAGGCACGAGTTTTGGATTTCGCGACGCGCTTGCGATCGGCGTCACGCCGCAGACGGCAATCGGGGTTTGGGTCGGGAATGCGGACGGGGAAGGTCGTCCAGGTCTCACCGGCACGCAGGCCGCAGCGCCATTGTTGTTTGACCTCTTCGGTCTTCGCCGCGGCGGCGCGTTTTTTGGCCGACCGGACGAAGAACTCGCGGAGGTTAGAGTCTGTGCACTTAGCGGTCAGATCGCGGGCGCAAACTGTGAGAGCGCACGGATGGAGAGCGTCGAGCGTACCGGTGCCCAAGGGAAGTTGTGTCGTTACTGCCAACGAATTCACACCAATGCTGAGGGCACCGAGCGTTTCCATGCGGGATGCGCCCCACTCACAGAGCTCCACGCCCAAACCCGTTTTGTTCTGCCACCGGGCATGGAGCATTGGTACGCGAAACGGCATGCTTCCTATGAGCCTCTTCCGCCCTGGGGCGCAGGTTGCAGTCCGGGCGCAGACGACAATCCGCTTGCGGTGACTTCACCGGCAAATGATACCATCATTTATGTTCCAACTGAGGTGGATGGAACGCGGGGCCGGGTTGTGGTGTCCGCAACACACCGCGACCCCTTGGCCGCGGTCTTTTGGCACCTCGATGGCAACTTTCTGTCCGTGTCCACCGCGCCGCACCAATTGTCCCTCGATCCAGAACCTGGACTTCATTGGGTCACAGTGGTTGACGCAGCGGGTCACCGGAACACACTTCAGTTCTCAATTCGACGCTGATCGCAGCCGCGGGGGCAGCGCGGTTAGGCGGCGGCCCCGGAGTGTCGATGCTTGAGATCTTCCAACACAGTCAGTTCTTATACGGCGTGGCTGTCTGTGCCGTCGTGGCGTTGTTGATCGCCGGAGAGCGCGCGTTTTTTCTCGGCTTTCGGGCCCACATCGCACCCGAGCCGTTTTTCGCGCAGGTACAGCGGCTGGTGCTCGAAGGGCGAATCGATCAAGCGGTCCGATACTGCGCAGCGGAGCCCTATGCCCCACTCGCAAACGTGGTGAGGGCCGCGCTCCTGCATGCGGATGCGAGCCGTGAAGACATGGCACTTGCGGTGGAGCAGGCGGCGCTTGATGCGGTTCCCGCGGTGCAGCGTCGGGTGGCCTACCTGGCGACCATCGCCAACGTCGTGACGTTGATCGGCCTGTTGGGCACGATCTACGGCTTGATTACGGCCTTTGACGCTGTGTCGGGAGCGAATCCGGAAGAAAAGCAGAACCTGTTGGCGCACGGCATTGCGATCGCCATGTACACGACAGCTGGCGGTATTGCCGTAGCGATCCCCTGTCTGATCGCCTACGCGATGCTCGTTCAGCGTGGAAACGCCATCCTTGACGACACGGACCGGTTCGGCACGCGTATGCTGCTGCTGCTGCGCGCCCGTTCGGCTCAGGTCCCCGAACCAGCGCCTGGGGTCGCCCAGCCGTGAGGACAAGCCGCCGGCCGTTCGTGGAAGAGCCCTCGCTGAACCTGATCCCGATGTTGGATATGGTCTCGCTGCTCATCCAAATGTTGTTGCTCAACGCGCACTTCGGGTCGATCGTCGTGCTTCCAACTGCGCTTGGGCGACAAACGGCCGACGCTGCGAAGACGCTTGGTTTGACCGTTTCGGTTTCCCCATCGGGCTTCGACGTTTCTTGGGCCGAAGCTGGCGAACGTTCGTCGCGCGGTCTTCGGTGTGCGGGCGGGACCTGCGAAGGCCCGGAGTCTTACGATGCCAAAGGGTTGGCTGGCCTCGCGGCCGAAATCAAGAAGAAAAACCCAGAGGAAACTGCGGTCCAATTGTTAGTACATCCCGATGTAGCGTTCGAATGCATGGCTGTGGCGATGGACGCAACGCGGGGGCGGACGGGCAACCTTTTCCCAGACGTCGTGTTGGGAACGACGCCATGAAACAAAGCCCATTTGCAAAAATGCGGAAACGAAGACATCAGCTGCCAGCACCCGAGTTGGCGCTCGCGGCGATGGTGGACATGATGATCAACATTCTGATCTTCTTGCTGTTCTTGTACGGTTCGGACCCGCTTTCGGTGCCATTATCCGATGAAATGCAGCTTGCACCGACCGACGCCAGCGAACAGGCGGAGGCCATTTCCGTGCCGGTTGTTGTGTCGACGAAGACCGTTTGGGTTGCGGACAAACCGATCCTTCGGCTGACTGAAAGGGGCGGCAAGGTCGCGTTGCCTGAGGGAAGCTTGCGTGACGGCGCCTTGCCGGAGCTCATTGTGTCAATCCGGGAAGGAATCGCCGCGAGGGTCGCGGCGGACGCGGAGGCGTCGACGGAACTGGTCATCCAGACCGATCGAAGAATCCCGTGGTCGGTGCTTGGCCCTGTAGTACGCAGCGGCGCGCTCGCTGGGGCAGACAGCTACCGGTTTATCGCCCGAGGGACGGGCCCCGACGCCAACTGATTTAGGTCGGAGGGAACGGAGCGAACGTTCGTACCCGTTCGGTCCGGCCGCGGAGGGTGAGGGGTTCCAATGGCGTCCAGCCGAGGGCGCGGTCGCCGATGCAGGCTGTGGTCGCTTCGGTCACAAGTAACGGCACGCCGGTGGATTGCGTCATGGCCTCGACGCGGGACGCGACGTTCACGTTGTCTCCCACGATGGTGTATTCGCGACGGTGTTTCGACCCAATGTGCCCGAGCACGACGACGCCCGTATGGACGCCGATTCCGACTCTCACGGGCGACTCGCGCCGGGCCACGCGGCCCTCGTTGTGCTTTCGAAGGTCCTCAAGCATGGCAAACGCACAATCTACCGCACGAACCGGGTGGTCAGGTTGGTCTAAGGGTGCGCCGAAGTAGGCGAGCAGCCCATCTCCCATGAATTTGTCTAGGGTTCCGCCGTGCGCGAAGATGACCTCGACCATGCGCCCGTGATGGTCATCGAGGAATCGAATCACTTCTTCTGGGCCCAACTGCTCGGCCATGGCGGTGAACCCGCGGATGTCGCAGAACAGGATGGTGACCTGACGGCTTTCCGCCTCTTCCAGCCCCGTGTCCACAAGCCGACGAGCGACCTCGGGCGAAAAGTAGCGCTGCATCCGGTCTACGGTCACGCGGTCTTTGCCTACGCGCTCGGAAAGCGCAATCATCCGCCGAATCGCGTGCGTGGCGCCGATAGCAAACACCACAAGCACGATGGCCGACCCGCCGTAGACGCCCAGGTCTGCGTCCACGGTCAGGTCGACGGACCAGACCATGAGAACCGCCATCCCGCACCAGGCCCACAACACCCGCTCATCCCAAGTCAGCATCGCCATGAGGCCGATGAGCAAACAGATGGCGACGGCGTTGTAGGCCATTGCTACCGGGGACGAGGCGAGCGGAATGCTCGCGCCGAGTATGATTCTGACCATCCAAATGTCGAAGAACGCGGGACCCAGCGCTGACGCGAGGTCTCCGGGCAACCAGCGTGTCGCGGCACTGAGGCAAAACGCTACGCCCAAATAGGCGACGAGCAGGGGCCACTGAACGACGAAAAAGTCGTCATGGACCGGACCGAATGCCAAGATCAGCGCGAGGCCTAACCACGCTCCGATCCCGATGACCCTCAGGTGATTGAGACGCCGCGCGCCGCTGGCGCGTTCTTCGGCCACAAACCTGTCCAACTCGGAAGGGCGCACGCTTGTCAGCTAAGGCGGAGGTCGGGCGACTGCTAGCCCGCGCCCAGAGTGGATAGCGCGGTCGGGTGTCGGAACCGCTCCTTCGAATCGACGGGCTGAACGTGCGCTGGGCGTCGGGTGCAGTTGTGCTCAGCGACGTCAAGTTGCACGTTAAAGCGGGAAAGGTGACCGCGCTGCTCGGGTCCTCCGGCGCGGGTAAGAGCACACTCGTCCGGGCGGTGCTTGGCTTGATTCCGGCAAGCGCTTCCGTGACGGGCAGTTTCGAGTGGAAGGGCAAGCCGATTCGCGACCCGGCGACGCTTCGCGGACGCGAGATCGGGCTGGTCTACGCTGAACCGCTGGACGCGCTTCTTCCGCGGCAGACAGTGCAAGACCACGTCGCTGAAGTGGTCTCGTTTCATCGCGGTTTGCCTTGGCCAGAGGCCGTTGCTCAGGCCAAAACGCGGCTGGCCGACGTTGGCTTTCCGGCTGAGTTGGCCGAGCGGCTGCCTCACCAGCTGTCCGGCGGGCAGCGGCAGCGCGTGTTGTTGGCGGGTGCCCTCGCCGCGGATCCGCAGTTGCTCTTGGCCGACGAGCCTACGGCGTCGCTGGATCCGGCGAGCGCGAGGGCCGTCCTGGCGCATCTCCGTGATCGAACCGTTGCAAACAACGCTGCCGTGTTGTGGATTTGCCACGACTCGTTGCTTGTCAAGCAATTTGCCGACCGATTTGCCGTCCTTCATGACGGTCGAATCGTAGAGGAGGACGCTGTCGAGCGGTTTGCGGGCCCCGAATCCCCGCGGTCGTTCGTAGGGTGGAAGGCGGGGGCAGACCTGGGCGTCGCCCGTCCGAAAGCCGCGGGCGCCCCATTGTTGACCGTCAGCCATCTCACAGTGGACCACCCAGCGCCTAAAGGGTCGACAATTGCGGTGAAGCCGGTGCGCGCGGTTCACGACGTGTCTTTCGCGCTTCCCGAGGGGGGAACCCTTGGCGTGACGGGGGCGAGTGGCAGCGGCAAGAGCACGCTGTGTCGCGCATTGTTGAGGCTCATTTCGCCCACCCACGGACAGATGCGGCTTGGCGACCTCGATTGGGGCACGATTTCCGGTGAAACGCTGCGTAAGGCCCGCCGTCGCGTGCAACTGGTCCAGCAGGACCCGGGCAGCGCGCTGACGCCGTTTCGCACCGTCGGAAGTGTGCTTGTTGAGGCGATGGCGGCTCACGGCCTGTTCAGCCCGCCCGACAGGACAAAACGTGCGCTGACGTTGCTGCAGGAAGTCGGGCTCGACGCCGACACGGCAGCGCGTTTGCCCAACACCTTGTCGGCCGGGCAGAAGCAACGGGTTTCGCTCGCTCGTGCGCTTGCGGTTGATCCGGATCTGCTGGTGCTCGACGAATGGACAAGCGCACTCGACGCCGAGGTCGCCGCGATTCTGATCCATCATCTGCGCGATCTCGGTGCCGCCCGGGGCCTTGCGCTCATCGTCGTCTCGCACGATCCGGCTGTCATTCGCGCAACATGTGATCGTGTGATCGTCCTGGACGCGGGGCGCGTAGTAGGGGAGCGGCAGTTGGAGTGTCCCACTTGAGCGGCATCGCTGTGCGTGGAAGGCCAGCCAATGCGTCAGCAGCATGGGCCCTTGTCGGTGACACCGACGGCATGAATCGAACCGCTGGCAACGGGATCGTGCACGACCTGCGTATGGAGCCGGATGGTGCGGGAGGGTTGCGCGTTGTGGGTGCCATGGAAGGTCCGCTCGGCACCCGAATGCCTTTTGAGGAGGATGAGAGTAGCTGGGTGTCAGGCCGCTTCTTTCGCCAGGGGCGGCGTTTTGAGGGGCCGATCGTTCGGCGCAGCCTGTACGAGGCCGTGCTTGAACCCACCTCGGACGGTGCTGTCCCGAGGCTTACCCTCGATTTGGAGCCGTCCAACGCGCTGGCCATTCCCGCCGTCGCCCTTAGGCTTCGTCAGATCGCGGCTCGGTGGCAACGTGCGGTGGACGACCTGCCGCCCCCTGGTGGCGCGCCTGTACCTTCGATCCGCAATTTGCCTCCGCTCGCCCGAGACTCCTGGGAACGGTGGAGTCGAATCGTCGCCGCCGAAGTCGCCGACGCAACTTGGCAACACCTTTGTACCGCCTCGATTCTCGACCTTCAGCGGATGCGTCCGTGGTCGCTCGCGGATCGGTGGGCGCTGCCTCGGACAGAGGTCCTGTCGGGTTTGCTTCGTGGTGTTGAAGCCGGGATGGTGGAGTTGTATTGGTCCGTCCGATGCGGACGTTGCCACGGCCAGGTGGCCGCTACCAAGGTGCTTTCCGACGTCGCTGACCATGCCGCGTGCCCATCCTGTCGAATCGGCTTCGAGGTCGACCTCGGCACCAATGTCGAGGTCATGTTCGCCCCGCACCCCGGTATCGTTCCTCGCGTGAATGAGACGTTTTGCACCTTGTTCCCGGTAGGGGCCCCTGAGATTCACGGTGCATTCGTGATGCCGCCGGGTGCGTCGATCGACGAGACTCTGGCGCTTGGCCCCGGACGCTGGCGGATTGGTTCAGGCGGCGAAGGGGCCGATGTGGACGTCACGGTTGCTCCTGGGGGCACGGACCAGGTGGAATGGACGCCCGAGGCCCGTGGCGCCGTCGTGCTGGCGCCTGGAAAACAGCGCCTTCAGGCCTCGAATCCGAGTGGCGCGCGTCACCGACTGCAGGTCATCCGCGAGGCGCCTGACACCGAAGACCGAGTGGTCGCCGCGACACTGACGACACTTCCGGAATTCCGGCGCCGGATGTCGCACCAGGTCTTGTCGCCAGACACCCGCGTTTCCAGCCGCCGCGTTGCGCTGATTTTCACGGACCTTTCGGGTTCGACGGCGCTGTACGATGCGCTCGGAGACGCGCTCGCGTGGGCCATGGTTCGCGATCACTTCGCGCTGTTGCGAAGCGCCATAGAAGACCACGGCGGCCATGTGGTCAAGACGGCCGGCGACGCGGTGATGGCGGCCTTCGACAACGCGCTGCCTGCGCTCCAAGCTGGTGTGCGCATGCAGCGCGACTTTTCGGCTTGGGTCGGCACGAGAGGGTTGCCTGAACCTGTGGGCCTCAAGGTTGGGGTGCATGTGGGACCCGCGCTCGTTGTCCATAGCGACGCTTGGGGGCTGGATTGGTTCGGGCAGACCGTGAATATTGCGGCTCGCGTCCAGGGTACCGCTGTAGGCGGTGAGGTCGTTTGGAGCGACGAAGTTCGGGAGGCGCCTGGCGTATCAGCGTGGCTAGAGGCCAACGACATCAGGCCTGGCTCGACCACTGCCAGCCTCAAGGGCGTCGCGGAGGCAAGACTTTTGTGGCGGTGGGCGCCCTAGACGCGTTTCTAGTTGCCTTGTCGTCGGCAAGGCACGATATTCGGCGGGCGGAGGAGAGCGTGTCATCCATCCTGTTGGGGCTGACGTTGGGGGCCTGTGGACCCAAGGATGGGTCTGCAGACACCACGGACTTGCCGGGCGCTACGCATGTCGCGACGGACGCGTTGTGGGATCCTCAAGCGGTTCCCGTGTTTCACTTGGAATTTGCCGATCCGAATTGGCGTGACACGCTGTGGGGCCTTGTCGTCGAAGATGACTGCCTGGACCGCGTTTATTTGCAGATGAGTTTGGTATTCGACAACCCCCTGACCGGAGAGTCGGAACAATGGGATGACGTTGGAAATCCGGTATCGCGGGCATAGCGCGCTAGATGGCCTTGAGGCGGATACCCGTGTGGGATTCAAGATGTCATTTAACGAATTCGTTTCCGGTCGCCGATTTCAGGACATGAAAAAGCTGAATCTAATGGGTACCGAAGGGGACGCATCTCTCCTGCGGGAGACTGTCGCCTACAGTCTTCTCGCAAAGATGGGTGTCGCGGCGCCATTTGTGAACTATGCCGAGGTCTACGCCGACGGTGAGTTTCTCGGCGTTTTCCCGTTGACGGAAGAGCCCGACGACGAACCGTTTCTTGAAAAACATTTCAGCGACGACACCGGCCACTTGTACCGGGTAGGTGGATACTGCGGCGGCAAAGGCACCTTTGAATATAAGGACGAGGACCCGCTGTCGTACTCAGAAACGTACGAACCGCGGGCAGATACGCTCCCGGAGCACCTTCTCGAGGATCTGGTACCGCTCACAAAATGTGTCGCCGAGATCGAGGATGCGGCCTTTGAGGCGTGCGTGGATACATGGGTCGATGTCGACTCGTTCTTTACGCTGGCGGCCGCCGACATCCTGTTTCCGGACGTCGATGGCATGATGGGGAACGGGCAGAATTTCATGATGTACCGGGATCCGGCGATAGACAAATTTGTATTCTATGCGTGGGACAAGGACCAGGCGCTTTCTACCTACAACCTCGTCGAGGACTGGTCGATCTACCGGGTCTATCCTCCTTGGGGTGAGAGTTTTTATTCGTTGCTCGGTAGTCGACTTATTGAGCTTCGGCGCCAGACTTACTGCGACAAGCTCCTTGAAGTCGCCGATTATTATGACCCGGATGTGCTCTTGCCCGAGATTGACGCCTTGGCGAAGTTCCTGGGGCCACGTGTCGAAGCGGACCCCTTCTTGGATGCAGACGACTGGTCCTATGGTGTGGAAGACGTAGTGGAAATCGTCGCCGACCGCCACGAATCGGTGGTCGCGCTCGCCACGGTTTGCGCGCCAGCTCCTTAAGAACTGAAATCGTCCACAGTTGGGCCGATCCGTACACTATTCTCGCGCCGAGGGAACGATGGGGATTCTAGTCAAGAGCGAGGCATCAGGACTGACCGCCGCCAAGATGGTTGGCGCAGCAGTCACTGTTGCCGCGTTCTTGGCCTGGGTGTTCGTGGACCTGACACCGCCCGTGCAGCTCGGCGCCGGCTTGGTACTTGCCGCGGCGGGCATCTGCTCTTTGCAGATGCGTCCTCGGCGCCGCGTCGTGCTCGCGGTTCTGTCCGTGGCTGTGTCGACCCGGTACATCGTCTGGCGCGCCACGGAGAGCCTTGGGGGTGAAAGCACCGTTGACGCGCTTGCTGCGGGTCTTCTGTTTGCGGCGGAGCTGTTTGCCTTTGCGAGTTTGCTGGGGGGGTTATTTCAGACGGCGGCCTTCAAGCGAAGACGCCCGATTCCGCTGACGGACAAGGACCCTGCCAGTCTGCCGACCGTGGACGTGTACATCCCCACCTACAACGAATCCGTGGACGTGGTTCGAGCGACCGCCATTGGCGCAATGGCGATTGATTACGCGCGCAAATCGGTATGGATTCTCGACGACGGCAGGCGCGAGTCGATGCGCATTCTCGCGCAGGAACTCGGCTGTGGGTACCTCATTCGTCCGGACAACAAGGGGGCGAAGGCCGGGAATCTAAACGCCGCGCTCACGCACACGAGTGGCGAACTGATCGCCATTTTCGATGCTGATCACGTGCCGACCCGCGGCTTTCTGCAGGCGACGGTGGGCTTCTTCCTGCAGGATCCGAAACTCGCATTGGTGCAGACGCCGCATCATTTCGTGAACGCCGATCCCTTCGAGCGAAACCTGCACCTGGACGGACGTGTTCCGCCGGAACAACACTTCTTTTATCACACAATCCAGGTCGGAAACGATTTCTGGAACTCGGCTTTCTTTTGTGGCTCCTGCGCGCTGCTCTCGAGAAAGGCCTTGCTAGAGGTGGGCGGCGTTCCAACGGATACCGTCACCGAAGACGCAGCGTGCTCGTTGCAAATGCACGCCCGTGGATGGAACTCGGCCTACCTGGACGTGCCGCTCGCCGCTGGCTTGGCCACCGAAAGCTTCGGGGCGCATGTCATCCAGCGCATGCGCTGGGCTCGGGGAATGGCCCAGATTTTCCGGCTTCACAATCCGCTATTTCACCCTGGACTTACCTGGCCACAGCGGATCAACTACGCGTGCGCCAGCTGGCACTTCTTCGGCGGCGCCATGCGCGTCGTCTTTCTGGTCGCGGCACCCGCCTATTTGATTTTCGACGTTCACCCCGTGTCTGCGGACGTTTGGGAACTCGCCTGCTACGCGGTTCCGCACCTCATCCTGATTTGGACCGGCGGTGCAGACGCGCATCGAAACACACGCCATAGTTTCTGGTCGGAGGTGTATGAAATTGCGGTCGCGCCCTACACGGCCGCCGTGGTCGTCGTGGCGCTGGTAGCGCCCAAGCGGGGCGTGTTCCGCGTCACGGCCAAAGGTGAGGTCAATGACGCACTCACCTATGACCTGTCGATGGCGTTTCCGGTGCTCGGTTTGTTGGCGATGACCGTGCTCTCTCTTGGGATGATGCCCTCGAAGATGGCGAACAACCCTGGGGAGATTGCGACGATCGCGATGGCGTCGTTGTGGTGCGTGTACAACCTGTTCATGCTCGTCGCGGCTGCGACGGTGGCGCTAGAGAGGCCGCAGCGGCGCACGGCACACCGCATCAAACGGTCCATCCCGCTCACGTTTTCCACGGATGAAGGAACGAGCCGGGGTCGTTCCATAGATTTGAGCCTGACCGGGGGCGCCCTTGAGCTCATCGGCACGCCCGCTCCAGGACCGATTCGTGTGCATCTCGTCGGAATGCCTGCCAGTCTGGTGCTCCAAGGGGAAATCATTCATTCGCGCGCTACGCCGATGGGTGTCATCGCCGGCGTACGATGGACGGGTCTGGACACGGAGGCGCACCGTGCATTGGTCTCGGCGATCTACGCGGACACCGACGGTTGGATGGAGGATCGATTTGCGCACGATCGGCCCTTTGCGTCCATGCTTTCCGTCGTCGCCGCGCCAATTCGTGCCTTGTTGCGGGGCCCGGCCTGGGGCGCAACGTCGTCGGCGCGCACCGAAGGCCTCGTTCCTGAGACGCGAAAAGCCGCTTGTTTTGGTTGCGGGGCCATCGCGGGCCACGTGCTAGGCCGCTGCGAACGATGTGGCGAGGTCGTGCCATTTCTGACGGCCGAACCCGCGGAGATGCGCTGGGTACGGCCTCCTGAGGGGCGGAAGCGCTTCGTCTACCCGGCCGTACTGACAGGCGCTGGGCTACTCGCGACGGTGTTGCTGTCTCCGTTGCTCGAACGGGATGGCCATGTTCGCGTGGACTACGTCACGAGAACCGTCCAGCTGCGAGAGGCTGAGGTGGAGATCGCCGGCTTGGCCGACGAGCTGCGGGCGCGCGCGCAACTCAGCGGCGCGAGTCCGAGTGACTGGACCCTTCGCCTCGCGTCCCTTCGTACGCGTCATGGACTGGATGGGGCCCGTGCCCGATGGGCCGATGTGGCAAATGCGGAGCTCCTGCTGCGAAGCGCGACGCTTTCCTTGGACTCGGCCGCCGTAGAACTCGGTGATTCCGTGCGGCTCGAGGCCCGACTCGGCGGAATTTCGACTACACTGCGCCAAGCGCGCACCAGCCTGGAGGGTGCGTGAGGCCCCATTTTTACCCCCACATGACTGTTTACGCCCTATTCTGCTCGTTTTCCGCGATCGCCTCACCGGCGGGCGCAGCGTCGAATCCCGCTGTGTCGGGTCCCGTCGCTGCGGCCGATAGCCCTGTCCCCGAAACGGGCGTGACCTCGCTCGGGTTCGGAACGGAGTTGCACGCAAAGAACGACCTGCTCTTGCAAGGTGTTCACGCGATTGCGGCCCAGGGCGCCGGCATGAACATGATGATCAACCAGATGCCCCAAGAGGTTTTCGACTGCGAATTCCGCGGCAACAACGCCTCCGACCGCGGCGCAGGCCTCATGCTGAAGAAGAATCCTTTCACGGTTACGATTCGCCACACTTGGATGGAAGGGAATATTGCGAAATATGGCGCGGGGATTTACGCACACTCGCCCGTTGTGATGGAAAATAGCGTGGTCATCGACAATACGGCAACGACGGGCGGTGGCGGCATTTACGCGCGCGAGTTCGGCGGGACCCTTTCGAATCTCGTCCTGGACGGGAACTCATCGCCGTCGGGTGCCGGGCTCAAGTTCGACGCGTGGGCGGGAACGGCGCGGAATCTGTCGATCACGAGCAACCTCGACGGGAAAGGCGTGCACGCAGTGGGCGTCCTGCCCGTGTCGTTCAAGTACAACGACGTGTGGAACAACCTCGGTGGCAATTACAATACCACGATGGGCGACCGCACCGGAATCGACGGCAATATCAAAGTCGATCCGTTGTACGTCTCGTTGACCGACTTCCATTTGTTGGGCGGGAGTCCGCTGATCAATGCGGGTGACCCAACCTTGCTCGACGCGAATGGCACAGTGTCGGATATTGGTGCGTACGGCGGGCCGCAGGGGTCAGGCTGGTGAAAAGCGATCTGTTCGCGCTTCACGCGGTAGTCGACATGGGCGCCGCCTTCTGAAAACGTGATTTTCTCGACGAGGCGGTCCAGCGCTTCTCGGCGTTCGTCGAGGGGGCGGTTGCTCCACGCCTCCAACACCGCAGCGCGGAACTTCGCCGGGTCCATCCGTTCGGGGGTCGGTACCGCCTTGCGCTCCGAGAGGTTGGCGAGGCGCAATGTGAGGAACTCCCGGCGAGTGATAAGCGGGGCGTCGATCGCCTTGGCGTCCTCGGCAATGAGGATGTCATCGGCAACCTGGAGGCCGACGCGAACGCCTTCGCCTGCCCACACTGCGAAACTCGGATGGTCCACGCCGTCGTGCAGGGTGTGTGTGCGACGTCCCGAGTCCTCGCGAGCCTAGCCAGACCGTCGCGCCAACCACGTCTCGTAAGGGCAAGAGGACCACCTCCTGCGCCCTGACGCCGCCCTTGGGGCCCTACACCGCGTGGCAACGCCGGGTGCGCCCTGCGCGTTCGTGCGCCCGCACGCACGCACAGATGCGACACAGCGCCGCTGTCAGCATGGCAAGCAAGCCTGGGGAAAAGGGCTTACCGATCACCGGCGTGCCGTTGCTAGCAAGCCTCGGGGAAAAGGGTGGACCGGTCACCGGCATGCCGGTGAACGAGGTCGCCCGGTGACCATCGTCGCGAGCGAAGTCGATTCGCCCGCCGGACGAGAAGCGGGGTGCAACGTGAGGAAAGCCGTACCCATGGTACGGCGACCGATCGTGGGGTCCCCGCGACGAAGTCCCGCGGGATGAAGCGACAAGCGCAGCAGATGGGCATTTCCCCGAGGCTTGCTAGGCCAGCAATCGGTCCACAAGATGGTCGCGAAACGCGAGGAGGTCGCTCGAATCGTAGCCATCGGCCTTGGCGAGCGCGCCCACATTCAGCGTTCGAAGCACCCAGGCCAAGTCGGGTGGCGAAAAGCCCCCATCCTTTCTGCTGACCAGGCCGAGCGCGGCCACGAGGTCCTCGCCCGCGTCGACGAGTACCTTCACGTCGACCAGAACGCGGATCTCCCAACGAGAGTAGAGCGCACAGAGCTTGTTCACCAGGAGTTCTGCGCGGCAGTCCACCAGAATTTCGGTCGTGCCGAGCACGTGGCGTTCCGGGGGGAACACGTTCGGTACCGACTCGGCCACGAGGTCCACCAGGACCACGTCGCCATCCAACTCCACCCGGATTCGGCAAAAGGCAGGCGCCAGCTGAAGGAAATCGACGGACATTCCCAGTGCCCGCACGCCGCGATGGCGCCCTCGGGGAGGCGCCCGAGCGCATCGAGTCCGTGAAAGAAGAGGTCTAGTTCTTTTGTGCGTCTATGCGCAAAGTGGAAACCGGCGAGCGCGCTCCCGCCCGTGAGGGTCCAACGGGGCACCAGGCCGGCGAGCGCTATCAGCACGCGCGACTGCGGTTCCGACAGGCTACCCGGCACGCCGCTCGAGCTCCGGAAGCAGCCAGTCCCAGAACGCCCGCCGATTGCCGAGGTAGGGTCGCACGCGGCGAACCGCCCATCCCAGGGCCTGTAGTTGACGGGGTGGACATGCCTGACTACCATGTGGTCATGATCTCCGTAGGCACCGCTGACCTCAAGGCCCACCTGAGCGAGCATCTCCAAGCCGTCCGCCGTGGCGAGACCATCGTTGTGCTCGACCGCCGAAAGCCCATTGCTCGGATCGTTCCCGTTGGCGCCGCTGGGCTCGAGCTCGTGATCCGCCCGGCGCTCGGCGCCCTCCAGGACGTTCCGCTTCTTGGACCCAGCCGGTCGGCTGTCGACGTCCTGGAACAACTTCGCGCGGAGCGCGCGGAGCGCTTGTGATCGCGTACGTCGACGCTTCCGTTCTCCTTCGGGTCGTCCTGTCCCAGCCCGATCGCTTGCCCGAGTGGTCCACGATCCAGCAGGCCGTCACGAGCGCGCTCACGGAGGTCGAATGCCTGCGCACGCTCGATCGACGCCTTCGACAGGGGCTTCTCGATCCAGAGGACCTGGCGGATCGCCGTGGGCTGGTACTTCGGCTCCTGGAGCGTATGGACCGCGTAGACGTGTCCCCCGCCGTGCTTCGCAGGGCCGCGGATCCGTTTCCAACACCGCTAGGGACGCTCGATGCCATCCATCTCGCAACGGCGGTCCTGTGGCGCGAGGGGCGCTCCCAGGCGCCCGTGGTCGTTACGCACGATGGGCAACTCGCAACAGCCGCTCGTGCGACGGGTTTCGCGACTGCGGGGGCGTGAGTCTCGTAGTTGGGTGTCCGAAAACGCCGGGAGTCTGCTAGCATGAGCCATGCTCGGCTTCTTGCTCCTGGCTACGACCCCAGCTGCCGCCCAGGACATCATGGTTTGCTACGCGGACCTTTACCAATGGGACGTGGAGGCGCACCTCTTGGCCTCCGGCATGTTCACCAAGGTGACCATGACCGATTGCCGATTCACCACCCCCACCCTCGCCACGATGCTGACCTACGACGGCATCCTCGTGTATTCGAACTACGCGTTCTCGAACGCCACGACGCTCGGCGATCGGCTTGCGGACTACGTGGACGTGGGGGGCGGCGTGGTGCACGCTGCCTTTTCCAACGTTTTCGGCGGCACGCTTGAGGGTCGCTGGAACACCGGCAACTACAAGGCCTTCTCGTACGGCAACAACACCTCCGGAACATTGCGCTCCATCGTCCCGATCGATGCGCTGCATCCCATCCTGGCGGGAATCTGGAAGCCGGTCGTTACCTTCAATGGCGGTTCCTCGACGTACCACGGCACGCCCTGCACCAAGACCGCGGGTGCCACGCTCGTAGCCAATTGGTCCGACGGGTCTGCGCTGGTGTCGGAACACGTGCCGAGCGGCGTCGGCGCGGTCGTCGGCCTCAACTTCTTTCCGGCGTCATCGGTAGCGCGCGGCGACTTCTGGACCGATTCGACCGATGGCGAGGCCCTGCTCGTCAACAGCTTGCTGTGGGTCACCGACGTAGACAAGGACCTCGACGGGTTTTCGGTCGGCGGCGGTGGCGATTGCGACGACTTGGACCCTACCATCAACCCGGACGCGGCCGAGGACTGCTCGGATACCCTGGACAACGACTGCGATGCCACGATCGACTGCGCAGACCTCGACTGTGTCGGCCTGTCCGCCTGCGACGAGGTCTGCGATGACGGTACCGACGAAGATTTCGATGGGCTGATCGATTGCGATGACCCCGACTGCATCACCGATTTCGCCTGCATCGAACATTGCGACGATGGGCTGGACGACGACTACGACGGCCTGATCGACTGCGCTGACCCGGATTGTATCGGCGACCCGAACTGCGTCGAAGTGTGCGGCGACGGGCTTGACAACGACTTTGACGGCCTGAAGGACTGCGCCGACGGAGATTGTTTCGGGGATCCCGCGTGCGTGGAAGACTGCGACAATGGCATCGACGACGACTTTGATGGCCACAAAGACTGCGCGGACGCCGATTGCGCTGGCGACCCCTTCTGCGCCGAGGTTTGCGACGACGGGTTCGACAACGACCTAGATGGACAGACCGACTGCACCGATTCGGACTGCTGGGAAGAAGCCTTCTGTTGCGACGACGATCTGGACGGCTTCCTCGACAGTGAGGGTAGCTGTGGCGGCGCCGATTGTGACGACCACGCCTTTGATGTGGGCGACCTCGACGGCGACCTCGTGCCCAACACGTGCGACAACTGCTTGTCCACCGTCAACCTCGATCAGGCCGACAGCGATGGCGACGGCGCGGGCAATGTGTGCGACGCCTGCCCCGGCTTCGACGATGAGTTGGACCTCGAAGGGGACAACATTCCAGATGGATGCGACAACTGCCCGGAGGTGACCAACCCGGCGCAAGCCGACGGCGATCTGGACGGTGCTGGCGACGTGTGCGACCTTTGCCCCGGTATCGATGACGGAATCGACGACGATGGCGACGCAGCCCCCGATGGGTGCGACAACTGTTTCGACCTGTTCAATCCAGGCCAGGAGGACGACGACGGCGACGGCTTCGGCGACGATTGCGACACGTGTGCAGGTTTCCCAGACAGTGAGGATCTGGACGCCGACCTCGTCGCCGACGGCTGCGACACCTGCCCGCTCGACTTCGACCCGCTCCAAGAGGACGAAGACGCCGACACGGTCGGTGACTTTTGCGACAACTGCCCGGGCGAAGACGACCGAATTGATGCCGATGGCGACTCGTTCCCCGACGCGTGCGACAACTGCCCCTTCGCCAGCAACCCGCTGCAGAAGGACACCGATCTGGACGGCGTCGGCAACAACTGCGATGCCTGCCCTGGGTTTGACGATGCCGACGACGCGGATGTGGACTTGGTGCCCGACGGCTGCGATCTGTGCCCCTTGGTCGCCGATCCGGACCAGTTTGACACCGATCTGGACGGCGCGGGCGACGCTTGCGACGTGTGCGAGGGCGGAGACGACTTTATCGACGGCGATGTCGATACGGTTCCCGATGCCTGCGACAACTGCGAAGACGACGTCAACGAGGACCAGTCCGACGCAGACGGCGACGGTTTCGGCGACGTGTGCGACAGCTGCGCGGAGGGCGACGACACGGTCGATTCCGACGACGACGACATCGCCGACGCCTGCGACAACTGCCCCGTCAACCGCAACCCCAGCCAGAAGGACGACGACGTAGACACTGTCGGCAATGCCTGCGATGTGTGTGAAGGCGGCGACGACTTGCTGGACGTCGATACCGATCTGGTGCCCGATGCCTGCGACCTGTGCCCGGACGTGGCCGACGACCAGACCGACACCGACTTCGACGCAGTCGGCGACGCCTGCGATCTGTGCCCCGGCGAGGACGATGGCGACGACGTCGACGGAGACTTAGCGCCGGACGCTTGCGATGTGTGCCCGGACCACTTCGACCCCGACCAACTCGATGCCGACTTCGACACCATTGGCGACGTGTGCGACAGTTGTGAAGGTCAGGACGACACGCTGGACGCCGATGCCGATGATGTGCCTGACGGCTGCGACGGGTGTGACGATGTGCCCGATCCGGACCAGGCCGATCTGGACGTGGACGCCGTGGGCGACGCCTGCGACAACTGCCCGCTCGACGTCAATCTGGACCAGGCCGACGCCGACGGCGACGTGGTGGGCGACGTGTGCGATCTCTGCGATGGCGGCGATGACCGGCTCGATGTGGACGCGGACCTTGTCCCCGATGCTTGCGACAACTGCCCGTTGGACCCCAACGAAGACCAGGCGGACGGCGACGGGGACGGCGCTGGCGACACCTGCGACACGTGCCCGGATGGGGACGATTCGGCAGATGCCGACCTCGATCTGGTCGCAGATGCTTGCGACAACTGCCCGATCGACGTCAATGCGGACCAGCAGGACGACGATGGGGACGGCGTCGGCGACCCCTGCGACGTGTGCGGTGGATTCGATGACTTCGACGATGTGGACGTCGATGGAACGCCGGAAGGCTGCGACAACTGCCCCGGTGTGACCAACGACCAAGCGGACGCCGACAGCGATTTCGTGGGCGATGTTTGCGACCAGTGCGCGGACTTCGACGACCTCGACGACTTCGACGTGGACGCGGTTCCTGACGGCTGCGACAACTGCATCGACGTGGCGAACGACCAAGCCGACCTCGACCTCGACACGGTCGGCGACGCCTGCGACCAATGCCCCGGGTCCGATGATCTGGCCGACGTCGACGTGGACTCTGCGCCGGACGATTGCGACCTGTGCCCAGACGTGCCCGACGACCAATCCGACGCCGATTCCGACTTCGTGGGCGACGCTTGCGACTTGTGCGACGGCTTCGACGATGCGGCGGACGACGACCTCGACACCGTCGCCGATGGGTGCGACAACTGCCTTGGTGTCTTCAACGACCAGTCTGACGCCGACTTCGACGGCGCGGGCGATGCTTGCGACGTGTGTCCCGACGGTGACGACTTCCTCGACACCGATGGCGACGGCGTTCCGAACGCCTGCGACGCCTGTGACGGTGACCTGAGCGATGACGACGGCGATACCGTGGCCAACGCCTGCGACGCCTGTCCCGGCTTCGACGACTTCGACGACGCCGATGGCGACACGGTGGCCGAGGGCTGCGACGCCTGCCCGGGGCTGGCAGACGACCAGGCCGACGACGATGGCGACAGTGTGGGCGACGTGTGCGAAGCCTGTCCCGGCTCCGACGATCTCGATGATGTGGACGCCGATGGGGTGGCCGAGGGCTGCGACAACTGCCCGGGTTTGGACAACGATCAGGCCGACACCGACGTCGACGGCGTGGGCGACGCCTGCGACGACTGTATCGGAACGCTCGACGATGCCGATAGCGATGGCGCTGCCGATGCGTGCGACAACTGCGTGAGCGTGGCCAACGACACCCAGGCTGACGAGGACGGGGACGGAGCGGGCGACGCCTGCGATTCCTGTCCCACACTGTTCGACGACGGCGCAGACCTCGATGGAGACAGCACCGCCGACAATTGCGACGTGTGCCCGACGTTGGGATGTGCCTCCGCCTGTGGCGACGTCGATAGCGACGGGGATGTGGACATCGCCGACCAGGCGCTGCTGTCCACCAAGATCCTGACCGGCATTGTGGTGCCGTCGTATTGCCAAGCCTTGGCGGGCGACGTCAACGGCGATGGGTCGCTGTCGGCCTCCGATGTTGTCGTGTTGACCGACGCGATATTGGCGGGTGGGCCACTGTCCTGCCGCGAGCAGCAGGCCGACACCGATGCCGACACGTTTGGCGACGAATGCGATCTGTGTGCGGGTGGGGACGACCGGTTGGACGCGGATGCAGATGGGTCGCCGGACGATTGTGACCTGTGCCCGTCGGGTGTGGACACCGAAGACGTAGACGGGGACATGGTTCCCGACGCCTGCGATGTGTGCGACGGCTTCGATGACTTCGACGATGTGGACGCCGATGGTTCACCCGATGGCTGCGACGATTGTGACGGGCCGCTCGCCGACGGCGACGTGGATGGCGTGGCGGACGCCTGCGACACGTGCCCAGGGCTCTTCGACCCGGGTCAAGCGGATCGGGACGGCGACGGTGCCGGTGACCCCTGCGACGGCTGCCCGGACGCCGGTTGCGCCGAGTTGTGCGGGGACGCCGACCTCGATGGCGACGTGGATGTTGCCGATGCCTCGATGCTGTCGATCAAGCTGCTGACGGGCGTGGTCGTGCCCACGGCGTGTCAGAGCAAGGCAGCGGACGTGGACGGCGACGGTGCATTGTCGGTCGCGGATGTGGACGTGCTCGCCGACTTCCTGGTTGTGGGCACGCCGCTCGCGTGTCGCGACAGCCAGTCCGACCTTGATGCCGACAGCGTGGCCGACGACTGCGACGTCTGTGTGGGTGGCGATGATCGGGTCGAAGGGGATGGCGATGGCGTGCCCAACGATTGCGACGCGTGCGATGGCGGCGACGACCGGCTCGACGACGACGCCGACGGGTTCCCGGACGATTGCGACAGCTGTCCGGGCTTCGACGACGCGGTGGACGACGACGGCGACGGCGTGGCCGACGGTTGTGACGATTGTGGCCCGCTCAGCCCCGACACGGACTTCGACGGGGTCGCAGATGCCTGCGATGTGTGCGTAGGTGGCGATGACCTCGTCGAAACCGACGGTGACGGCGTGCCTGACGATTGCGACCTATGCCCTGACGAAGACGACACGGTGGATGCAGATACCGACAGCGTTCCCGACGGGTGCGACCTGTGCGACGGCTTCGACGATCTCGAAGACGCCGACCTCGACACGAACCCGGACGCTTGCGACCCGTGTCCGGCTGAACCCGACGAAGCGGACGACGATTCCGACGGCGCGTGGACCTGCATTGATTGCGACGATGGCGATTCCGCGCTCAACCCCGACGACGTGGACAGCGACGGGTATTCGACCTGCGACGGCGACTGCGCAGACGGCCTGTCGGCCATCCATCCCGGTGCGGCGGAGGTGCCCAACGGCATCGACGACAACTGCAACGGGCTGACCGACGAAGGCGGGGACGCGGACGGCGACGGGTACACCGTGGCGGGCGGCGATTGCAACGACCTGGACCCGGCGGTTCATCCCGGTGCCGAGGAGGTGTGCAACGGCGCGGACGACGACTGCGATCTGGTCATCGACGAGGGCACGGAGTGTGTCGACGACGACGGCGATGGGTACTGCGAAGGCCCGTTGTGCACCGACGACACGCTTCCGGGCGACTGCGGCGACAACGATCTGTCGATCTACCCAGGCGCGTTCGAGGACCTGTCCAACGGCGTGGACGACGATTGTGACGGAGAGGTGGACAACGGCACCCCGGATGCGGACGGCGATGGTTGGGGCGACGAGGTGGACTGCGACCCGCTGGACCCGACGGTGTACCCTGGGGCGCCCGAACTGCTCGATGGCCTCGATAACGACTGTGACGGGCTCATCGACGAAGGCACCGACGTGGTGGACGATGATGAAGACGGGTTCACGGAAGAGGCCGGCGACTGCGACGATGGCGATGAAACCGTCAATCCGGCTGCGCCGGATTTGCCCAACGGTCGAGATGACGATTGTGACGGCCTGATCGACGAAGACACGACGTTGTCGGACGATGACGGCGACGGGCTCAGCGAAAACGACGGGGATTGTGACGACGGAAATGCCGACGCACACCCCGGAGGTGTCGAGGTGCTTGACGGTGCGGACAACGACTGCGACGGCCTGATCGACGAGGACTTGGACGACCTGGACTTGGACGGTTGGACCGTGTTGGGCGGGGATTGTGACGACAATGACGGCTGGGTCAACCCCGGACGTGCCGAACTGTGCCTGGACGGGGTCGACAACAACTGCGATGGCGCGGTGGACGAGACTTGCGCCGACACGGCCGAAGCCCTGGACTCCAAATCGACGGGCACCTGCGGCTGCGGCGATTCCAGCGGCGATTCCGGCGGCGACACGGGCGCCGCCTGGTTGTGGGTAGGCCTACCCTTGCTGTGGCGGCAACGGCGGCGCCCCGCGTAGGGCGGCACGGGGGTAGCGATTGACAGGCCCGCCCCGGGCGTGCGGTGGTTAGGCCGCTTGCCGGAGGATTGTCATGCGCAACACGGCGCTCTGCGGTCTGGTCATCGGCTGTACCCCTGCCGCGTCTGACGGCGACACCGGTGCCCCAGCGGACATCGAGGTCAGCCCGCTGTCCATTCAGTTTCCGGGTCTAGTTCCGGGCGCGTCTGACACACGTTCGTTCTCCATAACCAACGGGGGCGACGATTCCCTAGACGTGGACGACCTGGTGTTGGAAGGCGAGGCGTTCGCGTTGTCGCAGGTGGCTGGCACAACACTCGCCCCAGGTGAGGCCGTCTACATCGACGTGACCTACACCGCCGGCACAACGGGAACCATCGGCTCGGTCACGGTGAACAGCACCGACGAAGATGAGCGCACCATCGTCGTGGCACTTTCCGGCGACGCAGACGTGCCCGACATCGCCTTCGAACCCGCTTTCCCAGAGGTGAGCGCCTTTGTGCCTTGCGATGGCGTTGAGGGTGTGGGTCTACGCAACGATGGCGGTTCCGATCTAGTCGTCGATTCGATTCTCTGGGAAGGGGATCCGGCCATCACATTCAACGGCCTGCCCCCACTCCCGTTGACGCTTGCGGCCGGAGATTCAGCCAATTTCGAGTTGTGGCTTGACGGTTCCACCGAGGGGAATTCCGAAGGGTCGATTCGTCTGATCTCGAATGACCCGGAAGGTGACCTCGTGGTCTCAGTCACTGGCGATACGAGCTATGCGACCACCGTTACCGACAGCTTCCTGGTGCCTGCCGACGCGGCGGTGGACATCATCGTGTTGGTGGATACGAGCCCATCGATGGGCCTGAGTTCCGCTGAACTCGGGGCTGAATTTAGCGATTTCATCATGGTGATCAATGCCGTCACTGCTGGGTGGCGGTTGGGTGTGGTGAACTCGCTGGACGGTTGTTTCAACCAAGGGGTACTCAGTCCTGATGTGCCGGACTATCAGGAATTATTCAATACGGCGGTGACGACCTTTGAACCGCACATTCTGCAGGAGAGCCTGCTTCTCCTGGCCGACGTTGCGCTGGAAGACACGGGTCCTGGCCTGTGCAACGACCAATTCTTGCGTCTAGGCGGGTTACTCCATATCATTGTGGTGTCCGACGAACGTGACCTCTCGCCCGGTTATTGGCTAAACTGGGTCGAGGGCTATCGGCAGTATGTGGCTGCACCAGAACTGCTCACGGTGAGCGGTGTGGTCAATGTGTACAATACCTGCGGCAGCTTGAATGGCGCCTCGGGTTACCTGGAAGCAATTGCCGAAACGGGCGGTGTCACACTCGATATCTGTGATTCGGGCTGGGGATCTCAAATTGACCAACTGGCCGATGCCTCATTGCAAGCGCTGACACACTATCCGTTATCGGATTTGCCGGATCCGCAGAGCCTGGTCGTGCGGGTGGACGGTGTGGGCGTCACATCGGGCTGGATTTACGACGAAGTAGAAAACGAGGTCGTCTTCGAAGAAGTTCTGTTTGATGGAGGCGAACTGATCGAGATCACGTTCGGCGTTCCTTCGGCGTGTGAGTGACCCTGTTTTTTTGGAGGTCGCGATGTCTGTCCTTGGTTTATTTTGGCCGGTGACCGCGCTTGCGGGCATGCGAATTGGCGACGATGGGGATCTTCAGCTCACGATCAATGACGCAGGGGGGTGGTGTAATTAGGCCAACGAGTGCCTGCGCGTGCCCACTGTCCTCGGTGACATGGAAATCATTTTTCCCGGCACTCCGTGGCAGGACACGGCGGTGCAGTACACGCGGGCTGCGGGAGGCATCGTTGCTGAAAATGCCAACTGGAGCGTCTTGTTGGGCTGGTCGGCAATTCTTGAGGACAGGTCGACGGCAGATCAGTTCGAGGCCTGGGCGGCGTGGAGAGTCGACGACCTCAGCATCGAGCAGAGCACGCGTTGGGTGCCGGGGAGTTCCGTCGTTGAGTTCCAATGGACATTCACGAACGATGGTGTTGACC
The DNA here is from genome assembly GCA_945861065.1 of Klebsiella pneumoniae. Taxonomy (GTDB): domain Bacteria; phylum Myxococcota_A; class UBA796; order UBA796; genus SXOB01. The sequence continues at coordinate 48,727 of CAMASI010000009.1, forward strand.
CCATTAGCGATATTTTATTGGTGCACGCCTTTGACCCTGACACCGACTGGCTGTTGACGTCGTCCTTCGATACACTGTGCAATACGGCCGACGGATATGCTTCGTCGCAGGGTTTGTACGTGCCCACGACAATGGCGTACGGCGTGTGTGACCGCATCAACCAGGATGTGGGTCATACCAATCCCTGGGCGACAGTACCGACCGCGGTGTATGTGGATTTCGACGGCGACCCTGTCGACGCGGCTATGCATCTCCGCACCTTTGTCGCGGCCCTTGATCCGTTGGAAAGTGTCGGGGCCACAGGGTTCCTCTTATGGGGTGATGCTGCGGTTGCTCGTGAGGCCTGGGAGGTGGCATTTGGGGCGACCTGTTGTGCGGACCCTGACGTGGACTTGGATGGCTACGACGACCTGTTGTGTGGCGGCGACGACTGCGCGCCGACGGATCCGTCCCGGTCTCCTGCGGCCGTCGAGACCTGCGACCATGTCGACGAGGATTGTGACGGCTCGGAGGTCGGGGCCGTGGATGGCACGCTGCAATTCTACGATGGAGATGGGGATGGGGATGGTGCGGGCCCCGGCGAATTGGTGTGCCCTTGGGAGCCTAGGTGGGTAGCGACGGACACGGATTGCGACGATACCGACAACGGTATCTCCAGCTTAAGCGTTGAATTGTGTAACGGCGTGGATGATGATTGCGACGGTTTGGTGGATGAAGCCGGTGCTATGGACATCCCGTGGTCTACCGACGCGGACGGGGATGGGTTTGGCAGCAGAGTCGGTTCCGTGCTTGCCTGTCTTTCCCCTGGCGCAGGATTTGTGCCCGACGATACGGACTGTAACGACGGGGACGCGGCGATCCTACCGGGTGCGATCGAAGTTTGCGACGATGTCGATCAGGACTGCAACGGGCTTCGCGACGATGGAATCGCTACGTTTCCGATTTGGCTCGACGGGGATGCAGATGGCTACGGGGATCAAGCCATTCCTACCTTCGATTGTGCCGTTCCGGTAGGTTGGACTGCGGTGGGTGGGGATTGTTCGGATATCGATGCGGCGATTCACCCCGATCGCGATGAGAGCTGCAACCTGATTGACGATGATTGTGATTTGGCGGTGGATGAGCCGCCTGTCGTGGGCGGCGGCGGTGCGTACGCAGATTGGGACCTCGACGGGCACGGCGATCCAGCGGCGCCTATTGACGCTTGCGGGCCTGGACCTGGGGTGTCCCTGTTGGCGGACGATTGCGACGACACCAATTTCAGCGTTTATCCGGGTGCTCTGGAAACCTGCGACGGCGAGGATGAGGACTGCAACGGGATTGTCGATGATGGATTCGGGATTGTGGACGCATTTATCGACGCCGACGGCGACGGTTTTGGTGACGCTCCGATTGCGGCGTGTGCGTTAGGCGTGGGCATTGTGGCCGTCGATGGAGATTGTGACGATTTGGACGTAAATACGTACCCGGGTGCCACCGAAATCTGTGACCTCGCGGACAACGATTGTAATGGAATCGCAGATGATGCTGGCGTCGTTACAGCTTGGACCGACGCAGATTTGGACGGATTTGGAGACGCCTTATTGCCCGTTCTGATGCCGGTCTGTGAAGTGGGTGCTGGCACGAGCCTTGATGCGACGGACTGCGACGATTCGGACGCCTCTGTGTTCCCAGGTGCGGACGAGACTTGTGATGGCGTCGACAACGATTGCAACTTGGCAGTGGACGACGAGGCCATGGACGCGACGACCTGGTACCCGGACGCGGACGGCGACGGAATCGGACCTGACGAGGGCGCTGTTCTGGCGTGCGAGTCGCCCGTCGGGTCCGTTTCATCGTCGGGCGACTGCAATGACGACGATGCGGACCTGTTCCCCGGCAACCCTGAGCGCTGCGACGACGCCGATCAGGACTGCGACGAAGAGGTGGATGAGGACCCAATCGATCCGGGATTCTGGTATGTAGACGGGGACGGCGATGGCTATGGTGCCGAAACCTCCGTGGTGATTGCGTGTGACGCACCCGTAGGAACTGTGGCCCAAGGGGGTGATTGTGAGGATGGGGATCCGGCCCTCAACCCGGGCACCGACGAACACTGTGACGACGTGGACGAGGATTGCAACGTGCTAGTCGATGATGATCCAGTGGATGGGGCGACCTGGTACGACGACGTCGACGGAGATGGGTTTGGCGACCCCGCATCGGCGGGAACGGCCTGTTCTCAGCCCGCGGGAACCGTTGCCGACGGTACGGATTGCGACGACGGTGACGCGAACGCTTGGCCGGGCGCGCCGGGTTGGAGCGACGACTGCGAGCCGCTGGGTGGAACGGGGGGCAGCGGTGCTACCGCCGGTTCCGGCGGGTCCGGGGGAACCGGCGCGACGGGAGGAGGGACAGGCGGGACAGGTGCTACGACGGGCACGGGAGCGGGAAGCGGTCTCCAAGGTGAAGAGGCGGACCCGTCAGGATGCAGTTGCGACGGGAGTTCGGGCGGACGCTCCGGCGCATGGATGCTGCTGGGAGCGCTCGGCTGGCTCGGTCGCCGAAACCGGCGCGGAACCTGAGCGGCGGATTGGCCCTGGCCCAACCTACTCGATTTCGTAGTGGACATGCACTTCCGAGCCCACGGGCGGGGCGACGCCCACCACGTCGACGCGCTGTTCCGCGGGATCGTACACAAAGCCATCGGGGGCCAGGTCCGTTCGCTCCGCTTCCAGGAGCCACCACACATGGATGCTGTCGGCGACGGCGGCGTACGAAAGCACAAAGCTCGATGTGGCCGGGGACGCTAGCGCCCATCCCGCGATGTCCGAAATGCACGTTGTCCAGTCGAACCCGCAGAGCAACCGCATGCGAAGCCCCGGTACAGTTGGCCATGGCTGGACCGTCCTGAGGTTAGCCACGGTCCGGAGGTGGCCATGTCTCTGATCGTTTGGGTGCTGGCTTGTGGCGGAGGCGACGAAGGATCCACGACTGACGCCGTAGACACAGACCCTGGCGTGACGGAGACACCTGGTGGCGGCACGCTACCCGACGGGGTTGTATGTGCTCCCGAAAACGTGGACGAGTGGATCTGGGGCACGCCAATTCGGGAGCCGTTGGCGTCGATGGCCTTTGCCGGCATCGCTGGGCAGGTGTATGTTCTCGGCGGCCGCACGGAAACGGCCGTGTCGGATTTTGCGCTGCGCGGCGAGTTTGTGGAGGGTGCGCTGGACTGGTCGCCCACCACGTCCTTGCCGTCGCCCGTGGAAGAACCGGCCTCCGTTGTCGTGGAGGGTCGGTTGTATGTCATCGGTGGAGATGATGGAACCGAGAATTGGGACACGATTTGGTCCGCAGTTTCCGACGAATTGGGGGAGCTGTCCGTGTGGAGAGAAGAAACGCCCCTTCCTGTGCCAACGCGTTCTGCTTCGGTCATTTCGGCAGTGGGGCGCCTGTATGTGGCCGGTGGGTACGCGGGCGGTGGGTTGGGCGACTTGACGGACGCGGTGTGGTCAACTCCCGTCGGCGCGGATGGCGTTGTGGGGCCGTGGCGAGAGGAGTCCGCCCTGACGGAGCCCAGTTCGGGCGTGGCGTTGGGGCTCGGCGCTGCCGGGCTCGTCGCGGTGGGCGGGTTGTTAGGCACGGCAATTACCAATCTCGCATTCGAAGCGGAGGTCGGCGCGGACGGTGTTCTAGGCAAGTGGAAAGAAGCGGGATTGTATTCGGATTCGGTGGCCTCCGTGGGTTTACAGTTTGGGGATGACCTCATCCTGTTAGGAGGCATCGCGGCCAACGGACAGTCAAGCAATCGGGGCAGTTCTGCGGACCTTTCGGGGGGGTGGCCGTTGGCGTTGCTGGCCATTCAACCGCTACCCGCGCCCCGCTCGGCCCACGCTTTCATGTTTGCGGGGGACTCGCTGGTGGTTGCAGGTGGCCTGAATCAGGTCGGGGTGCCATTCAATGACGTACGCGTTGGATTGTTCTGCAAATAGGACGACGCACAGCGGCGGGCAAGCGCTGTCAGGTCACCGGCCTGTTGCGAACGCACCCCCCTCTTCCGGCCGAAACCCGTTTCCGTCATAATGGAATCGTTCGATTGCGCCGAGTTTGCCGTCCGTTACGTCGTAGACGGCCATGGCTGCGCACCGTTGCACCTCCGGGCGATAGGCGTACCCCGATGAGCCGCAGTTGAGCAGCGGGACGCGGACGTCGCCCAGGTCGACGTCGACGCGGTATCCTCGGTGCTCGTGGCCGCTGAGGATGGCGAGCGGTCGTTTGCGCGCCTTGCGAAGCACCTCAATCACGGCTGCCGCATTTCGGAGCCCGTGGTCCCAGCCATCGTACAGTGCGCCTTGTCGGTCCAGCAGCGGGTAATGCACACACAGGACGACGTCTCTTGATTCCAAGTCCGGCGAATTGAGCGCGTGTGACAGTCCGATCAGTTGGTCGGCAGGCAAGATTCCATGCGCATGAAGGCCCGTGGGCTGATTGGGATCGAGCCCGAGTACCGTGAGACTGCCTATTTCCAGGCGCGTGACGGGGCCGGTTCCGCCCATCCATACATCGAAATGTTTTCTGATCCGGTCGGAGTTATGGGCGCCGTGCGTATAGCGGTCATGGTTTCCAGGAATCACAAACGTTGGCGTCGTGGAAAGCACCGGATCGAGCGCGGCACGAGCGGTTGCAAATTCACTGTCGAGCGATGTCGATGTCAGGTCTCCCGTCAGGCAGACGAGGTCGGGTTTCAGGTCGGTGAGGTGCTGGACCAAAGCCGCTTGCACGGTTCTCGAAAAATGATTCTTCCGCCTCCGAAAAATCAGGTTCGCCGTTCCAATGAGACGCTTGGGCGACCGCAGCAACTCGCTGGTGGTCGCCGGTTCATACCAATGAATGTCTGTGGCGTGCGCGATCCTCACGCTCAAAGCACTGGCGTATAGCGGTTCATTACCCCAGCCTGATCGGGTGTGTATTCGTTTTGGGGCTCACAGCCGCCGTCTCCGTAATAGTCGCAAATTGGATATGGATACATGTTGTTGTGCCCAATCGCGATCTCACAATCCACGTAATCCACGCAGTCGTCGGTATCTGCGAGCGCGTCCCAGGCAGAAAGACCGAACTCTACAGGGTGGAACAAACCGGTGAAATGGCCCGCTTCGTGCGCCATTGTTTCGCCCATCAATGCCGCCTCGCCGTCATCCACCGTCCCGTTCGCACCTGCGTGTGCGAGCCAGGAAATGACCACATATGTCATGCGCGTTGGGGCGACGGAACCCGGAATACCGCCGGCGATGCCGAAGGTGCCGGTCTTTCCGTTGATGTCTTCCCCGATGACCATCAATAGCGCCTCTGGCGGCTTGAGTTCGGCAACGGGAATCAGATCTTCGGACCCACTGTCGGCAAATCCCAGACTCGGATCGAGCTCGGAGCTGGCATAACTTTCGACCAAAGTAAGCCCGGCATCGGCCCACACGGTGCGCCAGTGTTCGATGGCTAAGGCGACGCCGTCCACGATGTCTTGGTCCTCGTCGATACCATCGGCCCACGTGATTTGAACTTTGACGTCGCCACGTGAGAAGTCTGCATCCTTCTTGCGCTGCACGGTGATGTCCATTTTCGTACTTGGGGCATAATAGCCGCTGGAGTCAAGCGTCGCGAGTTCGAATACCCAAGCCCCTTTGCGGAGAGGTCCGTCCTCTGCCCGGATGGGCCAGTTGGCCGCAGTGGCGGTGTTGAAGCCAAAGATCGCGTAGGTCAGCGAATATGGGGTGTAGTACCAATCGTCCCACTTGAGCACCGGGTTGCCGTCGGGGTCGAGAATACGCTCCAATGACACATGTTGGTCGCTTTCTCCTGTGATGAGCAGGCCCGTCGTGTCGGCGTCCACATCGACCTTGACCTTGAGGAGTCCGGCGTTGTTCGACGTGTCCTTGAAGGTTTCGGTGGAGAAGTCGCCTGTTCCCAACAGGATGTCGGGTAGGTCATCAAGGACGTCGCAGCCCACGAGCAGAAGCAGAGTGGAAACGGTCATGGCGCCACCACCGCGCGTACGGCCGCAGAGGTCGCCCGCTCGATTCTACGCTTCGCTGAGGTTGGATTGGGGCCCGCGGTCATTGCGCGTTGGGCGAGCGAGATGGCCATGGGCTCAGGAAGCACGTCCAGGCGACCCAGCACGAGAATACCGAGTCCGCGGCGTTCGGGGTCCACGACCCAAGCGTCGAGGTCGGCGGCCGCTTCCACGGCATGACCGGTCACCAGGCAATCGGCAGCCCGCATGGCGACCCAGGGAGGGTTCTGAGCGTGGTCGACCAATTCCCGCAGGAGGGCGACGCTGTCGGTGGCTAGTGCCTCGACCGCGGCACAGTCAAAGGCCCCGTCGCGGGCGCTGAGCGCGCGTGCGGCGTCCACAAATGCGGGGGATGGCACCCAGGACTCCTGGCCAAACGCGAGGGAAACTACAAAGACCCACATGACGCCTCCTGTTTCGTTCTAGCCGAAGGACGGTCGCCGCGCGCGGGTCATTCAGTGCGGCCAATCCTCGCGCGCAGGTGCGTGTACCATTCGGAGCCTTCGTGACCGAGCAGGGTGCGTGTGCCCTCCGAGGGCGAGGAGAGTTCGGCGAGGATGCAGTACAGAACTGCGTCCTCTTCGCTCACGCCGGTCCGTTTTGCGTGGCGTTTGACCCGTTCGGCGAAGTTGGGGTCGGGCGCGTGAGGGGCCTCCTCTTGCGCCGAGGGTCCAAGGCCGTTGATGCCGTTGATGACGGCGTCCTTCCGTTGCTTGTAGGGGAGGGCGGCGAGGAATTTGGGTTCGAGCGGCGCTCCGATGAAGATGTCCTGCTGGCCCATGCCGAGGGGAAACTCGATTCGGGTGTTGAGCGGTTCGATCGGGAGGGCGCCGGCGAAGCGGACCGGAACGATCGGTGCGCCCACCTCCAACGCCATGTCGATGAAAGCGCCGCTCAGTTTCTGCACGGGCGTGCGACAGGACAGAGAGCGGGTGCCCTCCACATGAACCATGACGTTCCGGGGCCGACGCGCGACCATCTCGGTTGCCAGCCGCTGCACGAGGACGGGCAGGCTCTCGCGGTCGTCGCGGTCAAAAAAGGTGATGACCTCCGGATCGGTCACGCCTGGGTAGCTGAAGCAGTCGCGAATCAGGGTACCGAGCCAACTCGTTCGGTGCTCGGCTTTCGCGACGGTCACGGTGGGGGCGTCGGCCAGTCCGCTGGCGACGATGCTGAAGAGTAGCGACTCGACGCCGACCTGATGATTCGCCAGGAAGAGCAGGCTTCGGCCTTTGACGGCGGCGAGTCCGGCTGGGTCGGTGACGACGACGCGGCGCACGAAGCGTTGGATGAGCCCGTAGTACAGGTCCTCTACTGGCCAGGGACCGATTCCGAACCACCGGTCCCAGAAGGCCCGAACGGTTGTCAGATCCAGGGACGGTTCTCCCATCACGGTGACGCCGTCTCCTCGCTCGATGTGCAACACGCACGGATTGAGCGGGAACTGTGGCGACCTCGCCACGCCGTCGATGACGTCGATCGTGGAGGGATGCACCGACAGACGCGCGGCCAGGTGGTCTTTCGCAGCGACCTCGACGAGGGGGTCGGCGGTGACGCGCCAGGCCGCGGCGACAGTGCCTGGCAGCCAGTCCACGCCACGCAGGGTGTGGGGCGTGAGGTGGGTGGACGGTCCGTCCGGCGTGGAGAGCGCCATCCCAGGAACAAAAGTCGCATCGCGCAGGAATGCCGCGCGGTCTTTCGGCGGGGCCGAGCCGATGGAGCCCTTGGGCACCAGCACTTCGATCAGTTCCAACTCCAGCAGCACGCGGCCATCCGCTCGGGCCTGGATTCCCACAGCCACGGTGCGGGCGTCGGGCCGCGGGCGGGGGATGGCGACGACCTCGATGCGCCCTGAGGCCGGGAAGGGCTCGAAGCGCCGTAGCGATATGATGTGGAGCGGGTAGCCAGCGAGGTCGGCGCCGACGTCGGGGAACCACCGATGGAAGGCGTCGTGGGGCACGACATGGGTGAGGGCGTCGAGCAGGCCAGCACCCCATGCTCCGGCCGGCCAGGAACCGCGCTCCGGGTCCAGAATTGCTACGCCACCGGCGGAACCCAGGCGGAACGCCACGCCAAATTGGAGTGCCGGGCCGTGGAAGAGCCGACCCTCGGCGTAGGGATCGGGCACGGGCGCTGCGTCGGGAAGGGGCCAGGGCGCGGGTGTGAGGGCGGGCTCACGAACCAGTGTCCCGCTGGCGATGGGCTCCCAGCGGGAGAGCGTTGGGTCGGGCGCCTCACGCCACGCCGATAGGGTGGCCGCCGCGCCGTCGACGTGGGTGCGCACACGCGCCGGGAGGGTCAGCCAGCGGTTCACGCGAACGTCTGTGAGCCCACTCACACCGGGTCCGCCGGCGCTGATGAGTCGATCCGCCATGTCCATGGCAGGCAACGCCGCGACGGTCCAGGTTGGGCGATGATCGCCCAACCAGGGGGAGGTGGCGGGGTCGAGCGTCTCATCGGGCGGCGGTGCGCCTGCCACGACCCGCATCGCCATGCCTTCGGCGCTGTAGATCCGCAGGCCGTCGACCCACAAGTACCCGTCGGCGACCGCGGTGATTCCGGACTCGTCGTGGCGGACCTCCACGATATGAAGATCGACCGTCACCGTTTTGTTCCTCGGCACGACCTGGCCGCGGTACTTCCACTTCAGCCGCGTCTCGATGCCGACCGGCTCGAATCGCGGATGTGCGATGCCCTGCCACAGGCCCGTTTCGATCATGTAGACCTGCAGCGCCTGGAGCATGGCTTCGAGGCCCAGGGACCCGGGTTGCACGGGGTCGCTGAAGAAGTGGGCCTTGAAGAACCATTCGGTCGGGTCCACGTCCTTCGTGCAGCGGATCCGTCCGAGGCCTTTCTTACCGCCAGTCGGCCACAGCCCCGTGACCCGATCGATCATCAGCAACATCGGTTTCGCCAGCGCGGGGGCGCCGGGTCGGTGCGGGAGCGGCTTGAGCGCGAGCAGGTCACCGGGCTCGGCGAGTTCGGCCCGCTCGGCGTCAGACGGCGGCATGCCGACCTGGTTCGCGAGGGACTCTCGGGAGAAGAAGCCGAAGACGGTCTTGAGTGTGTAGACCTCGACGTCGCCCACGAAGCAGCGCACGTCAAAGCCCTCGACGATCATCCCGCCCGCCTTCGACACCGCCGTGAGCTTCGCCACCGTGCGCAGCGTCCCGGTGGTGGGGAAGAGTTCGGTGTGCAAGACGCCGTCGCCGTCGAGGTTCCGGAAGAACAGATCGTGTTCGACGTCGAGTGCCGACCCCACGTATACGGCGAGCCATCCACAGGGCTGCAGCGCGGCCTCCAGCAAGACGGCGAACGGCATGGTGCGGTTGCCGTTCTCGTCGAAATACCATTCGCTCGACGGAATATCGTATTCCAATTCCACGAGCGCGCCGGGCTTGACGTCGCCCATTCGGCCTTCGATGCGGAGAACCCGCGACATGAAGTGGTACGGCGGGCCTGGAAGTCGTGCGCAATGGCGGCCCTGGTCGTATTTGCCGAATTGCGGGCCAAAAGCCGCAGAAGGCTTGCCCCAGGCGCAGGCGATCAGGCTTGCATAATCGAAGGGGAAGCCATCGACGACGGCTACGGGCTTGGGCTCGACGTAGCTGGCGAGCAGTTCCGGACGACTGGAAATGGGGAAATCGCATACCAGGCGCAGGCCCACACGACGGGCGTGGAAGGCCTTGCGTCCGTCGACCGTGCACAGGAAATCGGCCCACAAGACGGGATTGTCGCCGTCTTCGAAACCGTCGATGAAAACCTCGTACACCAGTTGACGCGAGGTGGGGGTGGCCTGACCGCGGCAGCGCAGCGGGTAGGCGACGTCAGGCACGATTTCGAATCGGTAGCCGTCCCGCAGCGGGGTCACGCCGAGCGAGGTCATATAAAAGGCGAGGGCCTGCAAACAGCCCTCGAACATGAGGGTGCCCGGCATGCAGGGGTCGCCCTTGAAATGGCCGGGGAAGAACCAATCGTCGGGCGAGAAGTCCTGGGTCGCGCGTAGGTAACCTCTGCCCCATGGACCTCCTGTGGGGTCAAGCACGTCGATGTTGTGCAAGAACAACATGGGCGGGCCACTGATCCGCGGCGTGCGTACGTGGGTAGCCAGACGCTCGTAGCCGGGACCGAAGGTGGTGAAGGCGTCGCCGCGGGCGAAGGCCTCGATCGCAGCGCGGTCGAACGCCTGACGGGTGCAGGAAATCCGCGGCGGATCCACACGGGCAGCGGGCGTGTGTTCACCTTCTTCGGGCGTCCACAGGATTCCCTTGCTGTCGTCGAGTTCGGCGTCGGTGAAAAATCCAGCCTGACCCTGCCGAACCTGGAGACGCAGGTTTCCGTGTTGGTCCTTGCAGTCGTAATGGAAGAAAAACAGACGGACGGCGCCGTGGTTGGCGTGGCCGTCGACATGGATTTCATACTTCAGCGTGGTGCCGGGCGTGGGCAAGCCGGTCCGGTAGGTCAGTTCGCAACCGAGCAGGCGGTAGACGCGCTCGCCTCGGTTGTGGAAGTCTACGCCGAGCCAGGAGATCAGGAGTAGGTCGGCCTGTCCGGATTCGATGAGAATCCCGGCGGGCATTGCGCCGTCGTGCAGGTACCAGGAGTCTGGCAGGACGTCGGTTTCCGTGAAGATTCGACCGAGGCCCATGCTGCCGGGCTTCGCGTCGATGCCCGTCACCCGATCGGCGAGAAGCAAGGGCGGTTCGGGCATGCGTACCTGACGCGGGAAGCCGTCTTGGCGTTCGAATAACGTGCCAAAAACGCGGCTTATTTTGTCCGAGGCTAAGATTTCCAGATCGCCACGGGTGTATTTTGGACCGGGGAGGCCGGAGATCGGGGCGCTGGGCGGAGGGGGGAGGGGTTTGAGCGGGAGCGGAGCAGCTGGCGGCAGGCGACTCGGTGTTGGAGGCGCGGCTGTTGTGAACGCTGCGGCCTGACCGGGCACGCCGCGGAGCAGGACCTGGACTTGTGCCGCGCGGAGGCGCATGAAGCCTTCGTGGGCCACCGCCTGCGAGGCGAGGAAGGCCTGGTGCGCGGCCGACATCTGGCGCACGGCGGCGGCGACCGCAGCAGCGGTCCCTGAGGCATGTTGGGTGGCTACAGCGGGGAGCGACCTGGGCGCGGGCGGCGTCGGGGCCAGTTGGGCGGATGGGGCGACTTCCGCCTGCCACCAGGTTGGGTCGTCGGCGGTGTCGGTGAACCCCGCCGTGCCTTGGGCGTCCGAACTTTGTAGGGCGGGAGCGAGGGGTAGCGGGTCGGCACCCGGGGGCGCAAACACGACCTCGGACCGGTGGGCGACGACGTCGACGGGGTCGGTGGGTGCCGGTCGTTCGATCGGGCGGGCTGGGCCCACGCGCACGGTCACGGCGTCGGCGATGTCCCCGTAGGCAGCCACGTGCACGGTGGTGCTCGTGTTCACCGGGTCCGCGACGATAGCGGCCGCCACATACACGAGCCCGCTTGCCGCATGGGAATGGCCGAGGGAGGCTGTGAGCGCGTCGCCCACGGTCCTCTGGTGCGCCCCGGGCGCGTCCGCCAACGTCGCCAGAATGGGTGTCCCAGCCTTGATGGCGTCGTCTGCCCGTTGGAGCACCAGCAGGACCGCCGCGTCACCCGGTCGATGTCTGTCGGCGGGCAACAGCGCCGACGCAGCGACCGCGTGGCCGACTTCGTCGCACAGATCCGCGGCGCCCACGAGCGCGACGTCCACCTCGCCGTTGGCCAGCGCACGCCTCGCCAGTTCCAGCGCCACCAGGCCAGACCGCTCCTCACTCGACACGGTGAAGCCTGGGCCGGCGGCGTCGAATTGACTGGAAATCCGGTTGGCCGGAATATTGGGCATATGGCCCACGACGCCAGCAGAATCTAGCGGCTGCATCGCGGCATCCCTGGCCGCTGTGAGCCCGTTGGCTTCCGTGTTCTCAGCGAGGCGCCAGCGCAATCCGTAGCGTGCGATCTCGGAGTCCGTGCCCATCCCGATCCACACGCCCGTGCGCTCACGGGGCAGGTTTGCGTCTCCGATGGCTTCGAAGGCAGCTTCCAACAGGCGGGTTTGCTGGCCGAGCGCACGTTGCAGGTCGCGGGGTGGGAAGCGCAGGCGGCTGAGCGGGAGACGAGCGACGTCGGCGCGACCCACCGGACGGTCGCCGCGCAGGACGGCGGCAAAGTCGGCCACCCCATGGCCGTCGCCCACCGCGGCCCCGAGCCCCGTCACTGCGACAGAGACGCGCGCGGTCGGCGCGGCGTCGAGCGGGATGGAAGCGTCGTCTTCTGACACGATGAGGTGGGCGTTGTTCCCGCCGAAACCGAAGGCGTCAAGTGCGGCGATTCGCGGCCCCTCCGACGGCCAGGGTTCGGCGGCGCGGATGAGGCGAAGCGGGCCACCGGCCAGCGCGGGGTGTGGGTCGTCCACGTGCAGCGTGGGTGGGCGGGTCTTGTGCCGTAGGGCGCCGAGCACCTTGAGCAGGCCTGCGCTTCCAGCGGCGGTGATGAGGTGGCCCAGGTTGCCTTTGAGCGAGCCGATCGGCACGTCCTTGGCCTGGCCGAAGACCGCGGCGAGACTTGCGGCTTCCACGCCGTCGCCGATGGAAGTTCCAGTGGCGTGGCACTCCACGAGACCGACGTCGCGCGGATCGAGGCCGCTCCGGCTCCAGGCAATGCGCATCGCGCGCACCTGGCCTTCCGACATGGGGACGAGCAGGCCCTTGCCCCGTCCATCGTTGGCGAGACCGGCGCCGCGCAACACGCCATGGATGGTGAGCCCGCGTTCACGGGCGTCGGCGAGGCGCATGAGTGCGACCACAGCGGCGCCTTCCGCCGGAACGAGCCCATCAGCCTGGCGATGGAAGGGGCGGCTTCGGCCCGTCGGAGACAGCGCCGACAGGGCCTGGAAACCGACGTGTAGGAACAGGTCGTCCGCCCGATTGACGCCGCCCGCGAGCACGAGGTCGGCCTTCCGGTCGTGAAGCAGGTCGGCGGCGAGGGAAAGGCTTGTGAGGCCCGAAGCACAGGCTGCGTCGATAGCGAAGCGGGTGCCCAACACACCGAGCGCCGCCCCGAGCAAATGCACCGGAAAGCCGGACTGGAAACGATTGCGCGGGTCGATGTGAGGGAGGCTCACACCGTTGCGCGCGGACCAGATGTGTTCGACGTACGCGCTGTGGCGGTCGGTCGGGTAGCCCAGGTTGCCGATGATGGCGGCGGTGCGTTCCGGTGCGGCCCGGGTGCCGGCGTCGGTCAGCGCCTGATGGGCGGCGTACAGCAGCAGGTGGAAGAGCGGGTCGAGGCCGTCGAGGGTTTCGTCGGGCACGCCAAAGGGTTTTGTGGCGCGCAGCGCGGAGAAGGCGGCATCAAAGCCGTGGACGATACCGGCGACGTCGGTGGCGGCGCGGTCGGGGCCTTCGCCGATGGCGTGCTGTGGCGACAAACGCCAACGTCCAGGCACGCCAGGTCCGAGCAGATCGACACCGGCGACGCAGTTTTCCCACAAGGCTTCGGGCATGAGCGCACCGGGAAGGGCGCATCCGCGGCCGACAATGGCGATCGGTTCGAAGGACACGGCTCTCCCGTCAGGCGTCGGCGACGACTTCGCCGGGGCGGAGGATCAGCTCGACGCCGCGCAACTCGGAATGAATCCGGCCTGCAGCGTCGGTGAAACGGACGTCGGCCACCGCGCGGTCGCGTGACTTCTTCGTGCCTGTGAGCACGGCGGTCAGCGGGCCGTCTGCGGGCCCGTCCACGTAGCGATGCACCGACGCCACAGACATCGGAAGCGTGGCGCCACCGAGCACTTCGCGACCCCACAGGAGCGCGAGTTGCAGGCCGCCATCGACCGCCGCGGGATCGGACTGCCAGGGTTCGTCGGCCCACCCCAAGGCGCGCAGCCCCACCACCGTGGCGGAGATGCCTTCCGGGCCTACACCATGCAGGTCGCGAATGACGTGGAAATCGGGGCCGTGAAAGAGGACATGCCCGTCGTACACGGTGTCGCGGGCCCACGGACCGAGCGCGGGAGGGTGCGCCTTGGCCGGCGCTTTGGCCGGTGCGTCGCCGAAGTTCGCGGCCGCCGTGTAGTGCAAGGCGCCGTCGGCACCACGCAGTTCGAGCGAGGCCGTGTCGCCGGTCCCGGCCACCCGCACGGTCAGCCAGTCGCCGCCGTTTTCGAAGCCCTTGAGCTTGACGCCGCGCTTGACGGCCACGTTGGTGAGTTGGAGCAGGGCGCGGTCGGGACGGGCCGCTTGGGCGGCACGCGCGAACCACTCGACGACAAGTGCGACAGGCACGACGGGCACGCCCGCGATGCAATGCGACGCGAGGTAGCTGTGGCTGTCGCGGTTGGCATGCACGCCAACGGCGAGCGCGCGGTCGCCGTGCAGGGCGATGGCGCCGAGGGTGGGCGCTGCGCCGAGCACGACTTCGGTGACAGGTGAGCCATCGGCCGCTTCGGCGACGAGGGCGTTGGCGCCTGCGTCGAGCGGGATGAGCGGAACGCCGAGCGAGGCGAAATGGGCTTCGAGCGCGGGCGTGACCATGCCCCCCTTCCATGGGCCCCAGCCGAGTGCGCGCACAATGGCCTGCGGGCGGCGCTTCGCTTCGGCGGCCGCCACCTTGTTGAGTACCTCGTTGGCCGTGCTGTACGCGACCTGGCCGGCGTTTCCTGCCCGTCCAGCCACCGAAGAGAACAGGAGCACGAGACTCAGGTCGTCGTCGCGGGTGGCGTCGAGCAGCACGCGAAGGCCGCCGACCTTGGTGCCGAGCACGGTGCGCCATTGCGCCAGCGTCTGTTCGGCGATGGTCTTGTCGGCGAGCACGCCAGCACCATGCACCAAGCCGCGAATTCGCCCGAGGTCACGCACGGTGCGGAGCGCGTTTCGGACGGCGGTGTTGTCGCCCACGTCCACCGCCATGTAGGTCGCTTTGCCCCCGGCGGCGTCGATAGCGGCGAGGGTGCTGCGGACTTCGCGCCCGGCGAGAACGGCGTCGGCCGCGCGGCGCAGGTCGGCGGGCTTGACGGCATCCCCCCGCGCTTTGGCATCCGAGAGAAGGGCTTTCTGCAGCGCGGCGCCGTCGGTGGCGGACCGCAAATTCGCGGGCTCGTCGCTCAGGGGCGTGCGCCCGAGAAGCACGAAATGGGCTTGGGTGGCTGCGGCCAAGGCGATCATGGTCGCCGCGGTCACGCCGCGCGCGCCGCCGGACACCACCACCACGTCGCCCTTGCCGACGCGCTGGGCGCCGGGGACCGTGGGCGTCGCCACGTTGTCGAGGATGAGGCGGGTGCCATCGGCGCGGAAGCCCACTTCGACGTCGGGACCGCCCTGGAGCAGTTCGTCTGCGATGAGTGTGGCAACGGCGTTGGCGTCGCGTGCCGAAGCGTCGATGTCGATGGCCTTTCCTGCGACCGGCCACTCGATCAGCGCCGTCTTGACGAGTCCCGGCAGGCCGCCGAGCCAAGCGCGGTCGCCGGCGCCTGACAGGCCGAAGTCGCCTCCCGTGTCCTGCACCGTCACGAACAGACCGCCGGATACAGACATGCGCCCTGCTGCAGCGTGCGCGGCTTGGAATGCCGTTTCGAGGAGGGCGTCGGCCTGGGAAACGTCGCCGAGTCCGTGCAGCAGGACCAGGGCATCGACGTCGGCAGGGACTGTGTCATTGTAGGAGGCAACCAGACCTGCGCGTTCGAATGCAGCCACGAGCGCCGGACCAACTTGGTCATGCCCCAAGACCGCGATGCGGGTGCCGCCGGCCAGTGAGGGGTTTCCGAGTCCGCGTGCGGCTGCCGGAACGGCGTGAACCGCCCACCGGTCGATGGTCTGGGGCGTCGCGGGCGTCGTCGCTACGGGCGCTTTGGACGCGCTTTGTGTCGGTGCGCCGGTCACGTTTCCGAGTTTTTCGACGATTTGTCCGAGCGTCTCCAGCCGGGCCATTTCGCCCGGATCGACTTCGGGAAGGCCGGGGGCGCGTTCGCGCAGCGCGGAGAGGATTTCCACCCGCTTGATGCTGTCCACGCCGAGGTCGGACTCGAGATGCATGTGCAAACCGAGCATTTCCGCGGGGTAGCCGGTTTTGTCGGCGATGACGGCGAACAATACGGAGGCCAGGTCGGCGGCTGGGGGTGCCACGACGGGCGCAGGGCCACCGACAGCGCCGAGTTTTTCGACGATTTGGCCTAGCGTTTCTAGCCGCGCCATCTCACCCGGGTCTACTTCGGGCAGGCCGGGTGCCCGCTCGCGCAGGGCTGAGAGGATTTCGACGCGTTTGATGCTGTCTACACCGAGGTCAGACTCGAGATGCATGTGCAAACCGAGCATTTCCGCAGGGTAGCCGGTCTTTTCGGCGATGACGGCGAACAGCGTGCTGGCGAGGTCAACGGCGACCTTCGGTGCGGCGACCGGTGCAAGCGCTTTGTTGCCTGCGACGGCTCCCAGTTTTTCGACGATCTGGCCTAATGTTTCGAGCCGCGCCATTTCGCCAGGATCGACTTCCGGCAATCCCGGGGCGCGTTCTCGCAACGCCGACAAGATTTCGACCCGTTTGATGCTGTCCACGCCGAGGTCGGCTTCGAGCTGCATGTGCAGTCCGAGCATTTCGGCGGGGTACCCGGTCTTTTCGGCGATGACGGCGAACAGTGTGCTGGCGAGGTCCACCGGCGGTCGGGCGGAAGGCGCCTGTGCAGGGATGGGTACGGGTGCGGCGAAGGGGACCGACGGCGCAAACAGGTCGAGGCCGGACTGAACGCGGCCCACGACGTCGGGCGCCCGGGTTGTGAGGATGAGCGGTTCGGGGATGGCAGCTACGGAAGCGTAGATCGGCGCCGACGTTGGCGCGCCGGTGAGCCCGACGAGCGACTGCTCCATGGTGCGGAGGTAGGCGAGGTGGGCGTCGGACATCGCGCGCTGAAAGGCGGCGTGGGCCTCGGCCGTGGTGCGTTGGGTCTCCTGCCAGGCGAGCAGCCAGGAGGCATCGGTCGACATCGGGACTCCAAGGTCGGTTGTCAAAGGTGCGGCGGAGGCTGCGGCAACCACGGTCTTGACGACCTCTTTGACGATTACGACGGGTTCAGGGACCTTACGGGGCGGGTTCGGCTTCGGCCGAGCGCTCGGACCGGCCGGTGGCGGGTAGGGCTTGCCGACGTTGGCGCCGTTGAGCGGAATGTTGACCTTCGAGGCCGGGATGGCAGCGGTGTCGGAAGGCACGCCGAAGCCGACCCACAACTCTGTGAGCTTCAGGCTCACGCCGGCTGTGGCAAGGCGTCCGACGGCGTGGTGCAGGCTCGTCCACCCATTGCGCTTGCGGCGGTCAAACGAGGTGGCGACGTGCTCACGTCCCTCCAGGATCTCGCCGACGAGGTTGGTGAGCACGTGGCCAGGCCCGACTTCCACGAAGGTGCGGATGCCGGAGGCGTACATGCCTTCGATGATCTCGACGAAGCGTACGGATTTCGCGAGCTGGCCTCCGAGGGCCGTGCGGGCCGCTGCGGGGTCGTTGCCGTAAGGCTTGGCTTCGCCATTGCCCCAGACCGGAATCTTTGGCGCGTGGAAGTCCCAGGCGGCGAGGTCGGCGGTGAAGGGGACCGTGGCCTGGGCAACGACTGCCGAGTGAAAGGCGGTGGCGACGGGCAGGCGCTTCGGCTCGATCCCGGCGGCCAGCAATCGCTTCTCGATGGCGTCGATGGCGGGCACCGTCCCGGAGAGCACGGCCTGGCGAGGCCCGTTGTGGTTGGCAATGACGACGCCGGGGACAGCCTTCAGGTGGGGTTCGAGGTCCGCGACCGGCAGCGGTACCGCCGTCATGGCGCCAGGCGTTGCGACGGCAGCATCGCGCATCCGTTCGCCACGGGCGCGAGCCACCGGGATCACGGCGTCGCGGTCGATGACACCGGCGACGTGAAGCGCGACGACCTCGCCGAAGCTGTGACCGGCCACCGCGGCGGGTTTGAGGCCCAGGCGGGTGGCGAGGTCCAGCAGGCCGAGCGACACGGCACCGATGGCGGGTTGGGCGTTGTGCGTCTCGCGGAGCACGTCTTCTTGGGCGGCCCGACTGGCGTCGTCAAAGACGGGTTGCGGCCACACGATCGTATGCAGCGCGAGCGAGTCGGCGATTGCGTCGAAGGGGGCGCGAACCTCGTCAAAGGCCATGGACAGGTCGGTGACCATGCCAACGCACTGGCTTCCCTGGCCTGGAAACAAGAAGGCGATCGGTCCGGATTGTGCGCCGGTCTGCCACCAGATTCCCGTCGGCGCGACAAAGCGCATGTGTTTGCCGACGATGTCGATGGCGGTTGTGAGCTTATTGACGAGGTCCTTCTCAGACTCGGCGACCACCGCGAGACGCGCGGGTGCGGTACTGTCAAAGGTCGATGCCGTCTCGAAAGCCAGCCGTGTGAGCATACCCTCACAGATGGCGCGGGCGATGAGCGCGCGGGCCTGCGTGGCGACGTCGGCCGGTGAGGAACCGCTCACAAGCACCAACTCGTCGGGGCTGGTGCGGTGACGCAGCGCGTGGGCGCCTGGACCCGTGTACTCTTCGACGACCACGTGGAAGTTGCTGCCGCCAAAACCGAAGCTCGACACGCCGGCACGACGGGGGTGCGTTGCGCTGCGGACCCACGGACGGGCGACGGTGTTGAGGTGGAAGGGGCTGGTTTCGATGTGCAGTTTCGGGTTCGGACGCTCGACCTTGACGGTGGGCGGCAGCGTCCGGTGGTGCAATGCCATCACCGCCTTGAAGAAGCCGGCGGCACCGGCGGCGGCCTTGGTGTGGCCGATTTGCGACTTCACCGAGCCGAGCGAACACCATTGGCGTTGGCTGCGCCCGGACTCGTCAAAGGCAGTGCACAGCCCCTCGAACTCTGCGGCGTCGCCGGCCTTGGTGCCGGTGCCGTGCGCTTCGACCAACTCGACCGTTTCGGGTCCGAAACCTGCGGCCGCGTAGGCACGGCGCAGGGCCTTGGCCTGACCCGAGGGAACAGGCGCATAGACACTTTTCGCGCGGCCGTCGGAGGAAGAACCGACCGACTTGATCACGGCGTAGACCCTGTCGCCGTCGCGCTCAGCGTCGTCGAGCCGCTTGATGGCGAACATGCCGATTCCTTCGCCCAGCAGGGTACCGTCGGCCTGGTCGGAGAAGGGTTTGCAATCGCCGCTAGGCGACAGCGCCGGCGTCTTAGAGAAACACATGTACATGAAGATGTCGTTCATCGTGTCACAGCCGCCGGTGATCACGAGGTCGGACTGACCCAGGTACAGTTCGTTGAGCCCCATCGATAGGGCAGAGAAGGAGGAGGCGCAGGCAGCGTCGGTCACGCAGTTGGTTCCGCCGAGATCGAGGCGGTTGGCGATGCGCCCAGCCACGACGTTGCCGAGCAGGCCCGGGAAGCTGGATTCCTGCCACGGCACGTAGGTGCCGGAGATCTTGTCGCAAGCCTTTTGGACCTCGTCCTCTGGGAGTCCAGCCTCACGCAGGCCTTTCACCCAGTTGGGGCGTTGCAGGCGGCTCACCATCGT
This sequence comes from Klebsiella pneumoniae, assembly GCA_945861065.1. Classification (GTDB taxonomy): domain Bacteria; phylum Myxococcota_A; class UBA796; order UBA796; genus SXOB01. Next base: position 68,275 of record CAMASI010000009.1, read on the forward strand.
GCCGAGCAGCTCTTGGGCGCCGGTCACGCCGAGGATGACGCTGATGCGGTCCTTGTCCATGGAGGCGAATTGTCCGCCTGAGGCGTCGTCAAGCACCTGGCGAGCGAGGATGAGTGAGAGGAGTTGGGTGGTATCGGTGGCGGGCACGATGCTTGGCGGGACGCCCCAGGCCATCGGGTCAAAAGGCGTGTCGCGGAGGAAGGCGCCGCGTTTGGCGTAGGTCTTGTCGGGCGCGGCGGGATCAGCGTCGTAGTAGTCGTCGATGAGCCAATGTGTCGGTGGTACATCGGTGACGAGATCGCGTCCGGCGACGATGTCGCGCCAAAAGCCCCCGGCGTTCAAGCTGCCAGGAAAGAGTGCGCTCACGCCGACAACGGCGACGGGAACGGGGCGGACGGGCACCATACGGGCTCCCCAGGCGGCGGGCCGATCTATGCCGAGGCAAGCGCCGTCGTGTCACGCCTCGGTCACGAATGGGTTGCGGCCTACCCGAGCGGTCGCGGTCGGAACTCAAAGGACGGTGTGGAAACGCCTGCGGCGCGCAGCTGTTGGGCGCGTGTGAGCACGGCTGCGCCTTCCAGCAGGTTGCGACCCATCTGCGCCACGGTGCGGTTCTCAGGCGCCTCTAGGAAGGTGCCAGCGGCCCAGGCGTTGAAGGCGCCTTGCGCCGGGCCGCACCAGATTTGGTAATCCATGCGGCGTTCCGCTTCACCGGAGATCGCCCAGCGCGACGCCAGCCCGAGGTACCAGCGGAAGACCAGCGCCATGCGGTGTTTGGGGTCGCGGGCGGCCTTTTCGTTTTCGCGCGGGTCGCGCCGGGACCAGAAGCGCTCGGTCTCGGCGACGACCGCGGCTACCGGCATGCGGAACAGCTCTTTTTCCAGGCGGGCCAACGTGTCGGGCGGGATCTGGTCGAGGCCGGATACCGCCTTGTACACGTCGTAGAGCTGTTGAGCGCGCACGCCGAACATCGTGCCGCGTCGCAGGACCTGGACGGTGACGCCGAGTTCGAACATGTCTGCAGCCGGTGCCATGATGACGTCGGCCACACCCGCCGCGCACAGCATCTGGCGCCCTTCGGGCGACAACCCCGATTCTACGGCGGCTTGGTTGATGGAACCGGTGAGCACATAGTCGGCACCGAGCAGGAAGGCGGCCGCGACCGAGTCGGGTGTGCCGAGGCCACCTGCAGCGCCGATGCGAATTGCGCGTCCGGTTTTCGCCGCTGCGACGTCGCGTTGGGCGCGGAGGAGGGGAAAAAGTGCCACCAGCGGGCGGTTGTCGGTGTGGCCACCGGAATCCGCTTCCACCGTGATGTCTTCGGCCACGGGGAGGTTGGCGGCGAGTGCAGCTTCTTCAGCGGAAAGCCAGCCGCGTTCGACGCAGCTACGGAGCATGTCGGCGGGCGGTGGCGTTAGGAAGCGGGCGGCGACCTCGGGGCGGCTGATTTTCGCGATGACCGCGTTTGGGCGGAAAATCGTGCCGTCGGCGCGGCGGCGGACGCCGGCGAAGGCGTAGCGCACGACGGGGGCGGTGAGACCCATGTAGGCGCTGGCGCTCACTCTGGTGACCCGGCGATCGAGGAAGAGCGCAGCGGTACCGGACTCGAGGTCGGGTTCGTTGGGGGAATGGATGAGGTTGGCGCCCCAGGACAGCCCGGTGCCGCGCAGCCCGGCCTCGATGGTGTCGATGGCCTTGGTGATGCTTGCGTGCGACAGACCGGCGGCGCCGAAGAAGCCTAGAAATCCGGCGCGGGCGGCGGCGATGACCATAGGCGCTGTGGCAATTCCGTTGGCCATTTCGCCGACGATGTAGGGGAAACGCACGTTGTGGGCGGTGGTGAAGGCGGGTCCGCCGAGCCGTTCCGGCCACAGGGGGGGCAAGGTGGCGACGTGTTCGAGCGTCGGCGCGCCATTGCGCAGTTCGGAGTCGAGTGTGCCGCCGCGCACGACGGCGAGTGCGCCAGCGCTGGTCTTGACGACGTGCACTGGCTCGCGGATATTGCGACAGGCGAGGCGGACCGCGTCGTCCGAGGCGGAGGGGTCGGCGGATCCGCGGTGCCAACGGGTCTGCGGTTCTGGCGTCATGGCGGCCTCGGTGGGCGTCTAGCCTGGGTGTGAGCGGGCACGTGTCATCGGGAGGTCATGATGGAGGTTGCGGTGCTCGCTACAGCGGTGACCAAGCATGTTGAGGCGAGGAGCGCCAGCGAGTACCGAAGGGAGCAGGCTGCATCGCCTGTGACCGAGGAACGGAGCCAGCGACAACGCATCAACGTGCTTGGCCGCCGCTGTAATGGAGGCGCGGCGGGTCTAGGAGCAATGCCGATCACTTAAGCCCAGCTCAAGCCGTCAGCGGTTAGCGGTCAGCCATTAGCTCGCTCGGAGGCGGTATGTGGGACGTCCGCGAACCACAGGTTTGGCAGAAGGCTCACCGCCTCACGCGCGAACCTAAGAGGGAAAGCCGGGGGACGGTGGAGGTCCGTGCAGGAACTGCTTGGCCACCGGAGTGTAATGACCACGATGACTTACACGCACGTACTGGGCCCTGGGGCGGGGGCGGGGCGGTGAGGCGTCCGATGGATCGCCTGACGGAGCCGACTGGCGGGCCGGGGGAGATAGGCGGATCTGCCTATCACGGGCGCGATGACGGCGGGAGCGAGCCCCGGTGGGGAGTCGGTCTGGGATAGGCGGGTGTGGTCGCAGCGGTGGGGTCGGTTAGACGGTTCTGCCGAATTAGAGTTAGCCAGGCTTCGGACATGGCGCTCACACCGACGCGCATTGTCTTTAGGATGAAAACATGACAGGCCAACACCCCAATTTCATTCAAGGCTATTTTCACGGCACCAAATGCAATCTCGGCATCGGAGATCTTATCGTTCCCGGAAATAATGCTAATTATGGCGAACGGAAGGCGAAATTCGTTTACGCGTCGGCGAATTTGAGTGTGGCGATTTGGGGAGCGGAGCTGGCCGTTGGCGATGGGCCCGGTAGGATCTACGTTGTTGAACCCATGGGTACGATTGAGAACGACCCCAATCTTACCGACAAAAAGTTTCCCGGAAATCCAACGAACTCATTTCGAGCACAGAAGGGTGTTAAGGTGGTGGCTGAAGCAATGGATTGGCAGGGACATCCTCCCGACGAGATCAGAGCGGCTAGAGAAAAAATCGACCTGGCCTTGAAGAACGGCGCTCCAATAATTGAAGACTAAACGTCCATATATTCTGCCAGGGTAGGTGTTACCCATGTGCCCGGGTTATCCTGTTAGCAATGTACGCGGTTCGTACCGAGGGGCAGACAGAAGCAACCTTGGTTCCCCAATGGTTACCCAGTCCTCAGCCACGATCTCTCGCGAAGAAGGAGAGCCCTTATGACCAAAGTTACGCCGTTTCTGATGTTCAACGATCAACTCGAGGCGGCGATAGAATTCTACACCGCCACCTTCCCGGACTCTGAAGTTCGGAACGTCGCCCGCACCGGCAAGGATGGGCCGATCACTTCTGCCGAGTTCGTTGTTGGCGGTCAAGTCTTCATGGGCTACAACGGAGGTCCGTACTTTGCGTTCTCCGAGGGCTTCTCGCTTTACGTTGATTGCGAGGATCAGGCCGAAGTCGACGAGTATTGGGGCAAGCTGGTCAAAGCCGGGGCGACGCCGACCCAGTGTGGCTGGATCAAGGACTCGTTCGGTCTCTCGTGGCAGATTGTGCCGAAACGATTCATGCAACTCATCGGCGACTCGGACCCCCGGAAGGTGAAGGCGGTGATGGAGGCCATGATGACGATGGTCAAACTCGACGTGGCGGCCCTTGAGCGAGCCTATGATGAGGCGTAGCAGCGCTGACCGACACGGCCCGGAGTTGCTGCCTAACAACAGCATGCAGCGGACGGCGCTGCGCGCCGCCGCTGATGCTGGGCGTTAGGCGCGGAAGGGGTTGATGAAGCGGCGCGGAAGCGAACCAGCGGCGCCTATCGGGGCACAACGATCGCGGCGGAGCGCGGACGCCCCCAGCCTGCCACGGGCCAAGTTGCCGCACGCCGACGTGGCCGAATAGGAGACTCGCGGAGATCCGTCGCCATGAAGTTCAGCCTCCGAGCGCTGGCGCAGCTCGCGGTCCTCTGCCTCCTCGGCGGGGTGCTGTGGCGTGTCGAGGTGGAGTACCACGGGTGGGAAGGGTTGATCTGGCTCAGCTACTTCCACTGGGCCATCCCCGTTGGTGTGGCCGCGTTCGTCTGTTGGATCGCCTTCTCAGCGCTGGCGCCGGCGGGCGCGCGGCGGGTGCTGTTCATCCTCGTGGCGGCCGCGTACGCAGCCTGGTCACTCCCGCTTCTCGCGATGACGCTCAACATCGCCTTCACCATCGGTCCAGAGTGGGTGCTCTTGGTGGGCGTCAGTCCGTGGGGAGACTACCTTCGACCAGCCCTGTACGCGATCGTCGCCATCCCCGCAGGAGCGTTCCTCCTCGCGCGGCTACTCGGGGCGCGATTGCCGTGGCGTATGCTGCCCGTCTCAGTGGTGCTTGCCGCACTCGCCGGTCCCGCCGCGATCGCCGCCCTCGCGATCATTGATCCGAATCATGCCGACGACATCCACGCGGTCAAGACGGGCGCGGCGGTTCCGTTCGTCCTGTTCGCGCTCGGCATCCCCTGGACCGTCCGTGCCGGGGGTCGGGCGCTCCGCGATGACCCTTCTGCCGCCGATCGCCCTGGGGCCCAGCCGACAGCATAGTGAGCGGCCGGAAGCCGACAGTTCCGCTGCGTTCCACTATCGGCTGCCGCCGCGCGGTCGTCGTCGCAGAACGCTCCGGCCATCCTCGGTGCCGGTTGCGCCGGGCTCCACCGGCTGCGGCCTCCCCACCGGTCTCAGCCCGGCGCCCGAGTCGCACGTCGGACGGGCGGTGGTCGGGCCGCCATCGAGGCATAGACCAGGTTGCTTCAATGGTCCTCGCCACCAGCAGTGGGCCTAACAGGGAATTGCTGCCGACGGGCGAAGCGCCCGCGGCAGAATTCCGGCGTTAGGCGTCACGAGTCATGCGCCTAATCACGATGAACATTAGACATGGCGGGGGTAGGCGTATCCCGCGAATCATGCGCTTTATTGCCTCATTGTCACCCGATACGGTCGTTCTCACTGAGTACCGGGCTAACGACAAGGGCATTTCCATGGGCGAAGGCCTCCGCGCTCAAGGCTACCCTTGGCAGGCAGCAAGTTCGGTCGAGGCAAAGCAGAACAGCGTTTACATCGCCTCAAAGCATCCCTTCGTGGTCGCCGCATCCGACGCTACCCCTAAGTTCGAGTCTCATCGAGTGCTACACGCACAGTTTGCTGGCTTCGACATTGTCGGGGTCTATTTCCCTCAGAAGGAAGCGAAGCGGCCCGTGTTCAATCATCTGCGAACGAACCTGTTGCCTCGAATCGGCGCCGCGGGCGTTATGATCGGTGATTTCAATACAGGGAAGCCATTCGAGGACGAGGCAGGTAAAACATTCTCATGCGCTGATTGCTTCTGTGAGCTGCTCGCGTCTGGATTGATTGACTCTTGGCGAAAGCGCAATGCGCGGGCGCGAGAGTTCACGTGGTTCAGCCACGTCGGCAATGGATTTCGAGTTGATCATGCGTTGTGCACACAAGGCTTCGATTCGCGCATCCAGTCCATTGATTACCTGCACGACTGCAGACAGCGTGGAATGACGGACCATTCGGCGCTGTTGGTCGAACATCACGCTTAACTGCCGTAGCGCGGACCCAGGAAGCGCATTGGCCGGCCAGCCGACCAGCCGGCCGAGCACCATTATCGCCTAACAAGTGCGGGCAGGTGACGGCGGAGCCGCCATGGCGTTACTGGTCGCTCGCGGCGTGGTCGTGTCCGCCCCGCCGCAGCTGAACCTTGCGTTAGCGAGGGTCAACAGACACACGGGCAATTCGCAGAGGTGACCGATGGCCCACTCCCTGGCCGAGATCGAGACGGACGCTCTCAATCTGTCCGAGGAAGACCGCGCGCGGTTGGCGGTGCGCCTCCTCACGAGTCTCGAGGAGGAATCCGAGTCGCCTGACGCGATCGAACAGTTCTGGCTTGCGGAGGCCGAACGTCGGTTCAGCGAGTTGCGCGATGGCATTGTGCAGGGGGTACCTGCCAGCGAGGTGTTCGCTCAGGCGCGGGCGAAGCTACGGTGAGGGTCGTCGCGTTCCACCCCGAAGCGCAGGTGGAGCTTGATACGTCGGCCATCTTCTACCACGAACGACTCACCGGGCTGGGGGTCCGGTTTGTGGCCGCGGTCGAGGACACCGTCGAACGCCTCGCGGCTACTCCCGTCGCGGGCTCGCCCCTCGGCGAGGAGCACCGGAAGCGACTCGTCTCGGGGTTCCCGTTCTCTGTCATCTACCGCGTTTGGGAGGACCACATCTTCATCGTGGCGGTTGCTCACCAGCATCGCCGTCCCGGATACTGGCGACGCCGGAGCGACCATCGCTAACAAATGGTTGCAGCCGACGGCGGAGCCGCCATGGCGTTACTGCTGGCTCGCGGCATGGTCGTGTCGGCCCCGCCGCAGCTGAACCTCGCGTTAGCCCCGATCCAAAAGGTGGCCGAGAGACGAGACGTGCGGTAGGCTGACGGGGAGGTAGGAAGATGGAACCTGCGACGATTCCCGAGCCCGCTGGATTCAGTAACCTGTCAAAGGTAGAGCAGATCCGCTATCTGCAAGCCCTTTGGGACCGGATCGCCGAGAGGCCGGGCGAGATCCCGGTTCCCGAGTCGCAGCTCGCGCTTGCCGAGGAGCGGCTTGCCGAGTACCGCCGGGATCCAAGCCGAGCACAACCAGCCTGCGATGTACTGAATCGGCTCGAGAAAAAGGAAGGGTGACCGCGTATCGACTGGTTGCCGAGCCGAGCGCCGACCTCGAAGTCGCCGCGGCCTTTGACTGGTACGAGTACGAAGAAACCGGGCTGGGCCAGGATTTCCTCGACGAGATTCGTGCCACCTACGACCGGATTGCCGATGATGCGCTTGTGTACCAGAATCTCCGCTCCGGCATCCGCAGAGGGTTGCTGTTGCGCTTCCCTTACGCCGCATACTATGCCGTCGAACGCGACGTGGTGGTTGTGCTCGCAGTGCTTCACGTAGCCCGGAATCCGGCAGAATGGCAGCGACGAAGGGGCTAACAACGGCATCCAGGCGACGGCCCGCGGCCGCGCCTGATGCCGAGCGGTAGGAAGCTGGATTCGAAGTATTTGCGTTCTCACAGGGTCGCGTTTTTTTGGAATTGAAATTGTAGGGACCGGTGGCAATCGGCTGCCGCTGCTGGGCGTGCACTACCTGCTCAATGGGCCCATAGGGCAGCCGTGAGGGCACTGCTCGTTGCTGGCTCCCCGTCGTGGCGGCTTCTGCGCGAGCACCGGTCGCCGTCAGCCCCCGGTCCGTTCAGGAGCGGCGAGTTCACCGGTTGCCCCCAGTGGGCGAAAGCAGTCGCCGTTCCAATGTCCGCGTCCGAAGTGGGGGGTGTCTCCCGGTGTTGTCGGTAGGCGCGAAGGCACCGGCCGCCGCGACCCGTCGGCCACCACCGTCCAAGCGGCGCCTTCGCACGCTGAAGAGATCGGCTCATCGCCGTAGGCGGCAGGCGTGAAGGCAGTTGGCTGCCCGCTCGTGAAAATCGATCCAGCCGCCCCACCAACTTGTGACCAGGTCTGCGCCGGGAATATCCGGAGTTTTTGTCATCGGGGGGCAGGTCTATAAAACGCCCGCTGCCAGCGCCATCGGGTCCACCGCCAACCCACCCTTTCGAACCTCGAAATGCAAATGCGGGCCAGTGCTTCGGCCGGTCGAGCCAACGGTTCCGACCTGGCTCCCAGCTGTCACGGCGTCACCTGCGTTCACGCTCAGATCTTTCATGTGTGCGTACCGAGTAAGCAGACCGTCACCGTGGTCGACGATGACGAGGTTTCCGTACCCGCCACGCGCGCCAGAAAACACCACTGTTCCGTCACGTGCCGCCTTGATCGCCGATCCCTCGGTGGCCGCGAGGTCGACGCCTCGGTGCATGCGGCGCTCTCCATGAAATGGATCCAGTCTCTGGCCAAAGCCACTGGTCACGCCGGGCACGTGATGCTTGCCGATTTCGCGTCCGCCGGCGGTGAGTCGATCCGGCATCTTGTCAGCGATGGACTTGGCAAGGGCGTCGTCCAGCACTGGTCCGAGGCCGCCCAAGGCGTCGAAGCCCTCTGGGGTCGGCATCGCTTTGCGAACCTCAGCGACGAGCATTTTCGCGAATTGAAAACGCAACGCTTCATCGGGTCCCATGTCGGCCGGCACTCGGGTCGCCGGGGAAAAGGACGCAAGGGCTGATGGATTGATCATAAGATTTCCAGCTCGGCATCCAACGCGCCGGCCGCCTTGATGGCTTCGAGAATCACGATGAGGTCGCGAGGCGTGACGCCCATGTCGTTGAGCGCAGACACGACGCTGCCGATTTCCGTCCCCTCGACGAGAACCAGTTGGCCAGTGCCCTCGTTGGCCGAAATCTCTGAGTTGGAGACCGTTGCCGTCTTCCCTCCGGACAACGGCCCAGGCTGGCTCACAGCATTCTCCCGTCGCACTTCGATGGTCAACCCGCCGTGGGCCACGGCGACCGGCGCCACCCGCACATCGGCGCCCATAACCACCGTTCCGGTGCGCTCGTTCACAATCACCCGGGCAGGCACATCGACGTCGACGTTGAGCGCCTCGACCTTCGCGGCAAACTCGGCGAAACCACTGGAGGGGTCATCGGGAATCTTCATTCGTATGGTACTCGCGCTGGCTGCAGATGCGATGTCGGCCGCAAACGCGGCGTCGATGACGGTGGCGAGCCTGGCTGCGGTCGTGAAGTCGGCGCGACGCAACACGAAGTCGATCTCCCGGATCTGGGTCCAGTCTGGTTGGCCTGCAACCTCGCGTTCGATGAGGGCGCCCTCGGCGATTCGTCCGACCGTTGGCGTGTTCTTGGAGACGCCAGACCCGGCGCTTTCTGCCACATAGCCACCCACGGTGAGCGGGCCCTCGGCGATGGCGTAGACTTGGCCGTCGGCGCCCTGTAGGTGCGCCAGCAGAAGCACGCCGCCCTCCAACGACGCGGCGTCGCCGGTGCTCGCGACGGTCACATCGATTCGCGAACCTGTGCGTGCGTCGGGCGGAAGCGTCGCTGAGACCATGACCAACGCTGCGTTTCGGCTGGTGATTTCGTCCAGTTGCAGGCTGACGCCGTGGCCCTGAAGGCGATTGGCCAGGGCGCGAATGGCTGCTTCGTTTCGGGTGCTGTCGCCGGTCCGCCGGAGTCCGACCACGAGGCCCGCGCCCATCAGCGGATTCTCTCGATGCCCATGAAAGGCGCCGAGGTCCTTGACCCGTGTCGCCTGTGCGAGGTCAGGAACGCACAGGCTGACGAGGGCGAGGGTAAACGCGCACGAACGGCGCATAGACGCCTCCGTACCTCCATCGGCCATCTTGCGGTGCAGTTGAGCCCGGTTTCGGGTAGAGCACGCTTGTGACTGGCCTCCTGTTCTTGTTTGCCGCGTTCGCTTCCGAGCCGGTGGCCGTAAGCCACATTGACGATGTCAATCGCCTGCTTCGGGAGGGCGCACCGGCGGTGGACCTCGCCGCCGCGATTGGCGCGTCCGACTATGCGTTTCTCCCCCGTCACGCGTACGCACTGCTCGACGGACATGCGCCCGCGGACGTTGTCAGGGCGGTTTCCGCGAAAGCTGGCGTGTATTGGGATGCCACGTTGGAGCCGCTGGATCAGGTCGCCGCGAAGGCGCGCCTCGGAGCGGCGTCAGAGACGATGAACGTTGACGCCGATGGCGTGGTGGTGATCGAACGGCTGGCGGACGCGTTTCATGCCCGTGAGGCGGTCGTTGCCAGGGTCGGACCGGCGCCGACGCGACTGGCGAACGAAACGGACTACGCATTTGATCAGCGCGGACGTACCTACAAACTGTCGTTGGCGAAGGCGTTGGGTCCGGTCGAAGGTCGCCTTGAAGGGCTTCGATTCGTGCTGACGGTTCCCGCATTCTACGGTGAACCGGACGGGGCTGGCTGTCTGACGGTTCGGGCAAATGTCGATGTTTCTATCGTGGATTTCTTCGTATTTCGGAATGCGATGGGCACGACCCTGCAACGCAACGCCGTCGAGTTGGGTAAGGTGTCGAAAACCGTGGCGTCGCTGGTGTGGATCGGCGACGACAAAGAGAGGTTCGAAGCAGCTTCAATTCCGTTGTGTGGCCCGGCCGTGCCAGGCCTCGTTGGGAAAACGGCCCGTTTGGAGGCGACGATCCGGCGAAAGGCGTCGGGAGGATGGACCGCCGACGCCGCGGAGTTCGTTGATTCGCGGACCGGAAGCCGTGTGAAAGCGACGTTCTAGAACGGCGGATCGGAAGTCTCTCCCTGGTTCGGCCGAGCCATTGGCTGTTAGCCGTTAGCTGTTAGTTTCTGATGGAAGGACCTCAACATTTTCTTCACCTCGTTGACACGGCTGTTCAGGTCGGCGTACGGCTCCGGCCCGAGGTAGCCGAGATCGCGCGCCAGCAGAAGGTGGTACTCCGTCTCG